>JBKPQV010000139.1:0-4139 GCA_046734235.1 Acidobacteriota bacterium | reverse complement strand
GTACAGAGCGACAAAAGAGATTTCGCTGTAACAAAGCGGTGTCAGGCCACCGCACTCCAAAGAGAACACTTATGTTTTATCCAACAC
Source organism: Acidobacteriota bacterium (assembly GCA_046734235.1). Taxonomy (GTDB): domain Bacteria; phylum Acidobacteriota; class Blastocatellia; order Pyrinomonadales; family Pyrinomonadaceae; genus PSRF01. The sequence goes on along the minus strand of JBKPQV010000139.1, from coordinate 4,052 downwards.
TGCCTTCCAACTTGAGACCTAACAGTCGTGTGGCCTCAACTGCAAATTCCATCGGTAACTGCAAAAACACATCCTTGCAGAAACCATTAATAATCAACGACACCGCGTCTTCCTGTGAAATTCCGCGCTGTTGCAAATAGAACAATTGCTCTTCACTAATCTTCGAAGTGGATGCCTCATGCTCAACGCTTGAACTATCGTTCATCACTTCAATGTATGGAAATGTATTTGCGCCACAACTTGAACCAATCAGCATCGAGTCGCACTGGGTATAGTTGCGAGCGTTTTCAGCCTTGGGCATCACCTTCACTAATCCGCGATAACTATTGTTTGATTTACCCGCAGCAATGCCCTTCGAGATGATCGTCGAGCGCGTGTTCTTGCCCAGATGAATCATCTTGGTGCCCGTGTCTGCCTGCTGCGCATGGTTCGTCAACGCAACTGAATAGAACTCACCAATCGAGTTGTCGCCTTGAAGGATGCAAGATGGATACTTCCAGGTGATCGCAGATCCAGTTTCAACTTGCGTCCAGGAAATCTTCGAATTGCGGCCAGCGCATTTACCTCGTTTCGTAACGAAGTTGTAGATACCACCACGGCCCTCTTCGTCACCCGCATACCAGTTCTGCACTGTCGAGTATTTGATTTGTGCGTCATCAAGCGCGATTAACTCGACGACTGCTGCGTGAAGTTGATTTTTATCGAACTTGGGCGCCGTACAACCTTCAAGGTAAGAAACGTATGACCCCTCTTCGGCGACGATCAGGGTTCGCTCAAATTGTCCTGACTCTGAATTATTGATGCGGAAGTAGGTCGACAACTCCATTGGGCAGCGCACACCTTTGGGAATGAAGCAAAAGCTGCCATCCGAGAAAACCGCGCTATTCAATGCCGCGAAGAAGTTATCGTTTGTAGGAACAACAGAGCCCAGATATTTCTTAACCAGCTCTGGGTGGTCCTTTATGGCTTCGGTAAACGAGCAAAAAATTACGCCATGCTTCTTGAGCTTCTCTTTGTAGGTGGTTGCAACTGAGACAGAATCGAAAACCGCATCAACGGCGACGCCGGCGAGTTGCTTCTGTTCCGTCAAAGGAATGCCAAGCTTTTCAAAAGTCTTCAAGAGTTCTGGATCGACCTCGTCAAGGCTTGCTTTAGTCGGCTTCTGCTTCGGAGCGCTGTAGTAAATGATGTCCTGATAATCAATGGTCGGGTAATGAAGATTGGGCCAATGCTTTGGTTCTGTCATTGTTAGCCAGTGACGATAAGCTTTCAGCCTGAACTCCAACATCCATTCCGGTTCGTGCTTTTTCTCGGAGATCAACCGAACAGTGTCTTCGGTCAAACCGCGAGGGATTACATCCGACTCGATATCGGTTACGAAGCCGTATTTGTATTCTTTGCTACCTAAAAACTCGGCCGTACTCATGTGTTAATCAGTTACTAACCTTCCCTAAATTTGAAACCCTTCACGCTCCAATCGGGGTTCTTGGCTTCGCACCTTGAATCTGGTGAAGAACTGCATCTACGTTGGCCTCAGTTCCCAACAACTGGGACAGTGTTATTTCGGCCAGGGCGTTATCAACTATCTGGTGCAATTCAACAATTACGGGTCTGATGCCGCAGTCGCCAGTGTGAACACATGCATCCAGCACTCCGGCGTAACTCTTACAATGTGATTCAGCAGGCTCACCTTCAAGGACACGAATAACCTGATTCAAACGGATCTCCGCAGCTGGCTGTGCCAGTACGTAGCCACCTTTCGTCCCCCTGGTCGACTGAACCAGCCCGGCTTTCGTCAGAATCCACATCAACTTACCGGCATTAGCAGACGAAATTCCTTCCTGACTGGCAATCTGCGAGAGCGTCAAAGATTCTCTATTTCGCTCGGCTTTTGCCAACTGCAGGAGGCATCTAAGCCCGTATTCTTCTTGTGCGCTTAGCTTCATAAAACTTCACTAAACCATTAACTGGACGCATCTTAAGTGAATCCTTACTTTAAAGTCAAGATTAGGGCGAGCTTCTCTCAAAGAAACAAGACGACAAAGGCCGTAGCCTCACCCAGCTTTGGGTGAGCACTACTGTCCGACCGTTTAGTCGAATTAGGTTAGCGACTTCACAACAACCTATTTTGTATTTTGGTAGACAATTGGTACGAAGTCCAAATGGCGAGGTTTTACGAAATTCAGGAAACTATCGAGATTCTAAATGTGTAGAACATCGATTTGGCTCAAGCTCCAAGGCTGTTTCCAATCGTGTAAATCCTGTTCATCATGTCGGTGTTTTAGCTCATTTTTGACAGGATTCCAGAATTCCCACGATTCCTTCGTAGCATTCCGTTTCTCATCAGGTCTGATTTCTGCCTAATGAATTGAATCGATTCCTGAAGCCTGTGATAACTCGATCGAATCCAACAAGATAGAGTGAATACCCAGACCAACCTTGGGACAACAGTGTTGGGCAAGGTTACCGGAACAAAGTGCGAAGGATTACGTGGCTACAGCTTGAAGTCGAAATCGATGTAGCCGGCGATTCGAACGGGCTTGCCGCTGACCAAGGTTGGTAAGAAAACCCAACCCTTCGCTGCATCTTCGGCAGCTCGTCGCAAAAGTGTGGGTCCCTCTGAATTAGTTACCCAAACTTTTCCATTTTCATCGATGATGGCAAACACCCGAACTGTGCCGGACACTCCAGCGTTTCGTGCTGTCGTCGGATAGTTTGGAGTGACCCGCTTAGTTTCGCGTCCACTTAGCGATCCGCTACTTACTAGTGGTGGTTCTGCGGTTTGCGTTGCAGCAATAGGTGGAGTCGCTGAGGGTGATTCTGAGGGTTTTGCAGTATCGTTTGTTGAAGTATCCGAAGGCGAACCGCCTCCTCCAGACGCAGGGTTTGGAGCAAAAGGATTGGGAATTCGTGCAGTTACGGCATCAAGTATCTTAGAACGACCAAGCGAGGTTGCGTGGGCCTGCGACAGCGCTAACCTTTCTCGAACTCCGACATACTCCGCTTGCCATTTGTCGCGGTCGCCGTTGTCTCTCGCCAGTGAAAGGCGAATTCCAATTACATCTTCCTGTAACGCTACTGCGTCGTAAGAGCGACCAGCTTCATTACCAATTTCTTTTGCCTGGGCGATCACGCGCTCCAACAAATTCCGAACTCTGTCGAGGTCTGTATTAGCTTCGACTGGCAAACCTGTCTCACTGGGATTTATGCCGAAACTTCGGTATCGAGCAAGGTGTGACCGAATACCAATGATGGTCTGGCCGGCCAGCGCGAAATACGTTCTTAACGATTCGTCTTTTTGTAATGATCGCGACGCGAAGCTTTCTTCGAGCAAGGCCTGCGCTCTGCCGTAATTCCCATCTTCCAGATAAATACCGATCAGCATTACCGTCGTAACATTACGCAGGGCAATATCGCCCACACTAGCGCGAACGTTCTCCAAATCAGTGGCAGCAAGTTGCAGTTGATGCGCAGCTGCCAAGGCACGAGCGCGTTCTATTTTGCGCAGCGCAGGATTGACCTGCGGTATCTCTTCGGCCGAACCGACTTGAATTGGCGCCGAAGTAGCAGGAGTTGCCCGGACCACACTTGGATTGCTCGCTGGTGTTGAATTCGGCGGCTGCGTCGAATTTTGGACTGTCGGTGAATTAGTTGGGGTTGCAGACGGAGGAGAAGACGACTGTGCAACCGCTAAAGCTGCGGTGTTTAGAATTAAGAATGTCGGGAGGATAATGCGATTATTTAGACGGTTTACGAAAGACCTCAAATTAACTGACTCCAGGAAATACGAAAGCGAGCGTACATGCTCGCTTTATGGTTAGTACCAATTTGACGTCTTATTATGGCCTCTCAAGACCGAATTGGGCAAGTGATCAGTTGTCGGTCAGTTGTAGGTGGTCAGTTGTCAGTGATGGTTGGGATCCATCATGCCTTTAGTAACCCGCTTATTCTAAACACTGACACTGGTCCTGGGAGCGCACGCGTCCCCGCGTGGCCTCCTGGCAATCACAAGACTCTGAATAAAAGGCGGTTCGGGCGTGCGTATCCAAGCG
>JBKPQV010000138.1:0-5733 GCA_046734235.1 Acidobacteriota bacterium | reverse complement strand
TGCTGCTGTCAATCTCTAACTCAAGCGCAACAACTCTCCCGCGATCAGTGGGGTGCAATGCCAGTCACGGTATCGCATCGCGGTGACGCCTGGTTGATTGAAGGCAAAACAAATTCAGTAACGCTCAATGAAAAGAGCCTTGGGTTATCCGTCAAGGCCGGTGAATCACTCTGGACTACTTTGCCATCAACGATTGGCGATACCCTGGTCAAGTTTGCCGGTCGCGATTTTTCACTCCGTCTTGCCGATGCGAAGAAAATATCCATTGTCACTTACGAAACTGGTTTTAAGACCGGTGTAAAGATCACTCTTTCCGACTGGCAGGCTAACAATCTATCCATTCCTTTAGACATTTTTCTGACGATCTGTTTGCAGGGCAAAACTGAAGAGCTGGTTTTTGATGTAGTCGCTAATGAAAGAGGCGCGACGTTAAGACAACTCGATTGGCCCGGGGCACTTGATGCGCGTGAGGTTGATTACACACTGTTGCCGAATGGACGCGGAACGTTGTTGCCTCGCAACTGGCCGAAACAGTACTACCCGATACGGACCATAACTCCCGAAGGTAAGATTGCCGAAACAGATCACAGTCTGCTCCAAAGTCACGTGATTGAATCATGGTCGATGTCATGGTGGGGCTTTCAAAAAGGCCGGTCGTCGATGATGGTAATTATCGAGACACCCGACGATGCAAGCTATCAATTCTCACATCCAGCTGGTGGCCCAACTGTGATTGGTCCCCGCTGGCGATCGCAACTCAATCGCTTTGGATATTTACGCAGCGGAAGAATGGTCTTCTTCAACACCGGCAACTATACGGACATGGCGAAGCGCTATCGCCGTTACGTGAAGGAGAACGGGCTATTTGTTTCACTTCAAGAAAAGATTGCTCGCACTCCAGTTGTTGGTGATCTATTTGGCATACCTCAAACTCGAGTAAGCATTTTGCGAAATCTGGTTTCAACCAGCGATCGCTATGACACTAAGGATACTTCCAAAAACTACAGCCTCACTACTTTTGACGAACGAGCGGAGCAGTTGCGCGAACTAAAAGCAAAGGGAATTAACAAGCTGTTGGTCTATGTCTCAGGTTGGCCTCACCTTGGCTACGATCGGCAACACCCTGATTCCCTGCCACCTCCCGAAAAGGCTGGCGGCTGGGACGGTATGAAGCGTTTGATCGATACTTGTCGAGAGCTTGGATACCTGGTCATCTTTCACGATCAGTATCGCGACTACTATCTTGATGCTCCCTCTTATGACGAACAGTTTGCGGTTCACGAGGAGGACGCCAGTTTGCCGCCGCAGCAGTTTCCGGGCTCCCGCTTTGGTGATTCGAAAAAAGGCCAGGTTCCTTTGATGCGTCATTGGGACGGTGGACCACAAGCTTACTTGAACGCCCGCTTTCAGTTGGGTCACCTGTTAAAGAACTATCAATTGTTTTCCGATCATGGCATCGCTACTCAAGGTATATATATTGACGTGATCGGATACGTTCCGCCTGATCAAGATTTCAACCTTGAACACCCAACAACACATGCTGATGCAATGCGTGGACAGATCGACATGATGAACTGGTCTCGTCAAAACCTTGGCATTGTTGCGACTGAATCTGGAGCAGACTGGGTAATTCCCTATGTAGACGTAATCAACCAATCAGGTGGCGGCAGCAAGGCGATTCTTGTTCCTCTCTATCAACTCGTGTATCACGATGCTGTAATCACTTCGTTCGGTGCGCGCGACCAAAAGACGTTGCTGCAGGGAATTCTTTTTGGCGGGCAACCGGAATTACCCGGCGCGCCAGCCGATGAAAAGAGCATGTCGCTGATTCGTACTATGATGGCTCTCCACAAGCGCGTGGGAATGTTGGAGATGACAAAGCATGAGTTTCTGGATGCTACCTATAAGAAAGAGCGCACCACTTTTGCAGATGGAACGACAGTAACTGTTGATTGGGATACAAATAGTTTCAAGATTGAACCGGCAATTTCTTTGTGAGTCTCCGTGCCTTCTTCGAACCTCTCTGCGTCTCTGCGTTCTCAGCGCCTCTGCGTCAAATTGAACTTCAAGATCTTAACGCTTCATTGACGCAGAGACGCTGAGAACGCAGAGAGGCAGAGAGGTTCCAAGAAGCTAGAGATTATGTGGTTTTACTAAAAAGAGCGCGATAGCTTAGGAAATGAGAATGACCCGGGCGCAAAATGTAAACAGATTGTTCGCTCTTTTGTGTTCCTTCGTATCGATCTTAGTCTTGTTTGATACTACATATGGGCAATCAATCGACGTCGCGCGCTTCGAACGAGCCCGTGTACTTAAAGCCGCAAATCAATACTTAAAGGAACAACCAATTACCATCACTGCTTCCAGCTCTCCTCGTAGCGCCGGTGGTCTTCATGACTTTTTCTCAGAAGGCGACTACTGGTGGCCGGACCCGCAGAACCCTGATGGGCCCTACCTTCAACGTGACGGGATGTCGAATCCAAACAACTTTGTCGATCACCGCCGCTACTTGATGCGACTGAGTTTGCAGGTACCAGCATTAGCAGCTGCGTGGAAGATCACCAGAGACGAGCGTTATTCAAGACATGCAGTGAAACACTTGCACGCCTGGTTCATAGACGAAAAGACGCGCATGAATCCAAACTTGCAGTTTGCCCAGGCAATTCATGGCCGTTTCACAGGACGTGGCATCGGGATCATCGATACGATTCATCTCGTTGAAGTCGCGCGGGCCACTGAAATTCTGAAAGATTCCAAAGCGTTGAACATGACTGAACTAGGTGGCGTCATTCAGTGGTTTAACGACTATTTGCAGTGGATGACCACAAGTAAGAATGGAATTGATGAACGCGACGCCAGGAACAATCATGGCACTTGCTGGGTTATGCAAGTCGCGGCATTTGCCGAGCTGGTGGGTAACCAGGAGCTGCGTGAATACTGTCGTAATCGATTTAAGACTGTATTGGTCCCAAATCAGATCGCTGCGGATGGAAGTTTTCCGGAGGAGTTGCGCAGAACAAAACCGTACGGTTACTCACTTTTCAATCTCGACGCCCTGGCTACGATTTGTGTGTTGTTGTCGAGTGAAAGAGATAACTTGTGGACATTCACGACGTCCGATGGTCGGAGCATGAATAAAGCAATGACTTACATGTATCCGTTTATCAAAAACAAAAGGGCGTGGCCGCTGAAGCCTGATGTGATGTACGACGCAGAGTGGCCCATGCGACACGCCAGTTTATTGTTTGCGGGCCGAGCTTTGAGGAAACCTGAATACATTGAACTCTGGAAGCAGCTACGGGCCGATTCAAAGGTTGATGAAGTGATTCGGAACTTCTTTATTCGTCAACCTGTGTTGTGGCAATGAAGTTTTGACCTTCGTCGGCAACAACAACCGTCCGTTTTTCTCTGTGTCTCTGCGTTCTCTGTGTCTGTGTGTTGAAAATGTCTCGTCTTCCTAAGATCCCGTCAACGCAGAGACACAGAGAACGCAGAGACGCAGAGAAGAAGGTTCAAATTGATTTGGATCTCATTTTGAGGAGACTTATGAAACGATTACTGACTTTCCTTTTACTTTTCACTTTCAGCACACAAGCTTTCGCCCAACAAGCCACGACCAGTTCAGAAACCAAAGCGCAACATGATCAGCGCATGCACTGGTGGCGTGAAGCGCGCTTCGGGATGTTCATTCACTGGGGCCTATACGCCGTTCCTGCTGGTGAATACAACGGGAAACGTTCAGAGCGAATTGGTGAATGGATCATGGAATGGGGAAACATTCCGCGAACTGAGTATGAAAAGTTTACTCAACAATTCAACCCCGTTCAGTTCAATGCCAAAGAGTGGGTGCGGATTGCAAAAGACGCCGGCATGAAGTACATCGTCATCACCTCGAAACATCACGATGGTTTTGCGTTGTACGACAGCAAAGTCAGCAATTACGACATTGTCGATGCCACGCCTTATCATCGCGATCCAATCAAGGAACTTGCCGCCGAAGCGAAGAAACAAGGACTGGTATTTTGCTTTTACTATTCGATTCTAGACTGGCATTATCCCGCCGCTTACGTCGATGCTCCCGGCAAAGATCCGAGCGCGGGCAACAGGACGACTAAACTAAAACCGGGTGGCAAAGAACAGTACCTGGAATACATGAAGTCACAACTTCGGGAACTGGTAACCGGATACGATCCTGGCGTTCTTTGGTTTGACGGCGAGTGGCAAGATTGGTGGAGTGAAGAAGATGGCAAGGCACTTTACGCTTATGTGCGAAGCCTGAAACCAAATATCATCATCAACAATCGTGTTGGGCGCGGCCGTGAAGGAATGAAGGGATTAAGTAAGACAGATCAAACCTATGCTGGTGATTTCGGAACTCCAGAGCAACAGATTCCGCCGAGCGGTTTACCGGGTGTTGATTGGGAAAGTTGTATGACTATGAATACCACCTGGGGATTCAAGTTTTACGACGACAAGTGGAAATCGCCGGAAGTTCTGATTCGCAACCTGATCGATATTGCTTCAAAGGGTGGAAACTATTTATTAAATGTTGGGCCCACAAAGGAAGGACTGATTCCAGAGCCCAGCGTTGAACGTTTGGCTGCTGTTGGTCGGTGGATGAAAGTCAACGGCGAATCGATTTACGGAACAACGGCTAGTCCATTCTCAAATCAATTGGAGTTTGGTCGCGCTACGAGTAAACCGGGTCGAGTTTATTTGCATATTTTCGATTGGCCTGCCGATGGAAAGTTGAACGTGCCTTCGTTTGGCAAACAGTTGAGGCGAGCATATTTGCTTACTAAACCGAAAGGCGAATTAAAATTCGAGCATCTTGATCCAGCGGGGGGCTTTACAATTCATTTACCAAATACTGCACCAGACGCGATAGCAACTGTTTTAGTGCTCGAAACTTAAGATCATGAATTCCAACGTTTCACCAGATCGACTCAGTGGTGTTTTCGCTGTTCCTCCTCTCGCCAGGCGCAATAATCCAGCGCGATCACTCGACTTTGCGCAAAACGATCTGATCGTCAAACACATTGCGGCCGGCGGTATTAGTCGCATGATCTATGGTGGTAATGCGTTTCTTTACCATCTCACACTTGTAGAATTTGAAGCACTGTTAGAATGGCTCTCAAGTGTCGATCAGAATCTTTGGTTAATTCCCAGTGTTGGACCATCATTTGGTCGAGCAATGGACCAGGCTCCGGTTTTACGCCGATATGACGTAGCTGTGGTGATGATGTTGCCTTGTGGAGATCCACGCGATGCGGCCGGCTTAGAGCGCGGGTACCGGGAGTTCGTTGAGGCTAGTAACAGCAAATTGATCGTTTATCTTAAAGAAGAGAACAACTTCGGATCTGATAAGCAGGCAGGCCTCGATAGTGTGGCCAGGCTTGTTGACGATGGCATCTGTGTTGGCATCAAGTATGCGGTGGTTCGAGATGATCCGAAACAAGATCCCTATTTGGAAGCTTTGCTGTCACGTGTGGATTCGAAATATGTGATTAGTGGAATTGGCGAAAGACCTGCGGTAGTTCATTTGCGTGATTGGAAGTTAACTGGATTTACTACTGGTTCTGGTTGTATCGCACCGAGACTAAGTCAAGACTTGTTCGAAGCGTTACGACGTGGAGATTATGATCTGGCCGAATCGATCCGGTCGAAATTCATTGCTCTCGAAGATTTGCGTGATGAGTGGGGGCTGTCTCTTATACACATCTCCGAGCCCAC
>JBKPQV010000137.1:0-12877 GCA_046734235.1 Acidobacteriota bacterium | reverse complement strand
GAATGGTCTCGTGGGCTCGGAGATGTGTATAAGAGACAGACTTAAAACCACGCCCGCCAGCAAAACAAACGGTCGTCCTCCAAGATGATTCAATAGTTGATGTTACGTTCACCATCGATCTGGCCGCGGTTAGCGGGCCCGGTAGAGACTGATTGATGAACCTCACACTCAAAAACGAGATGCAAAACTCCTTAGAGAGATTGGTGCTTTCTTTAATTTGTATTGGCACAATGATCCACGCTGTTTCCTTCATGGTCCACGGCCAACAAAACAGCAACGCAGCGGATGAACCAAGAAGCGGAACCATCTCAGGTAAGGTGGTCAACGACAGCGGGCAGCCAATGATTGGCGCAGTCGTTTTTGTTCGCTCCGCCGGAGACGGCGCGTTCAGCCGCTCAACCATTGCAAATCTTGAAGGCAAGTTTGAAGTCAGCGGACTCGACAACGGCATCTATTACGTATCTGCGAACTCGCCTGCATTCGTCACACGTCCCATCGATGTAGACTCTCCTGTTCCAACTTATCGAGTCGGAGATACCGTAAACCTCGAGTTAGTTCGTGGCGGAGTGATTACTGGAACCGTAACTAATTCTGTAGGCGAACCTGTTGTGGGTGTTCGCGTTAGAGCTTTCATGGTTAAAGACGCCACTGGAAAACGCGCAAGGAGCGTCGCATTCTCTTCGGGTGAGCGAAATACCGATGATCGCGGTATCTATCGAATCTACGGACTCTCACCTGGAACCTATCTGGTTCAGTCCGGAGGAGGCGGGTTGCAAATGTCGATGAATGCAACTGACTTCGACGCACCTACGTTCGCGCCGTCTTCAACACGCGACAGCGCAACTGAAATACAAGTTCGAAGTGGTGAAGAGACAAGCGTCGATATTCGCTATCGATCCGAACCGGGGCATTCGGTTAGCGGCACGGTCAGATTACAGGGAACAAATGGGGCATCCGTTTCATTGACAGTTGCCGGCGACCCCGTAACAGCAGTGAATCGTACTTATCAACAAGCGAACGCTCGTGGCTTTACGCTATCAGGCATTGCTGATGGCGAATACGAACTGACCGCACAGGAGACCATTGGGAGCGGCACGACCCAATTCCCGGAACTCGCACTAAGCGATCCGATGCGACTCACCGTCAAGGGATCAGACGTTGCGGGTTTGGAGTTGATTCCGAAACTCCAGGCTTCAATCTCCGGAAAGATATCGCTGGAATCCTCAAAAATCCCTGAGTGTCAGAACAAGCGCAAGCCCCTTTTTAGCGAGACCATGATTGCCATTATGCAAAACCGCAAGGAGGCAAAAGTCGACGACGTAACGCTAGCCCGCCTGTATCTTGGAGGCTCAATACCCGATAAGGATGGAGCGTTTGTATTAAGGAACCTGCGACCAGGTCAGTACTCATTCAACCCACGCTATATCGCTCGTTACTGGTATCTAAAATCTATATCGATCAGTTCAGGAGGAACTTCTCCCCCCGCTAAAGCTCCGGCGCCAACTACGACAAGAAAGGACGCCGCTCGAAACTGGACCGCGTTGAAAACTGGAGATCGCCTTAACGGCCTAACAATTACTTTGACCGAAGGAGCAGCGTCGATTCGAGGTCTACTCAATAAGGCACCCGAATCTAAAGCAGAAACGCCTTCACGCATTTACCTCGTTCCGGCCGAAAGTGAACGAGCGGACGATCCTTTGCGATACTTCACCTCCGAAGTTGTTTCCGATGGAAGTTTCTCATTTGGTAACTTGCCACCCGGCAAATACTGGACACTCGCACAGCCATCGTTGGAAGAAGACCCAAATTCAACGGAAAAGCTTCGCTTACCTGATGCAGTTGAAGCGCGAGCAAGACTTCGTCGTAGTGCTGAGTTGCTAAAATCAGAAGTCGAATTGAAGCCTTGTCAAAATCTCACTGACTTCAAACTCCCGCTGAACTGAATTAGATCAAAAGAAAGACCTAGTGTGATTACCGAGACGTCACAGACTCCTTGCTCTTCATTTCACTAATTTCCATGATGCCAAAACCTTGACGCTCTGCAAGACAGCTTGCTAGACTCCAAGTACATACCAACAGGGCCCGACGCAACTCGGCGTCGCTCGATTTTTCTCCTGGACCCGCGCGTGCGGCGCAGTCTGATTTTTCACATCGATGGAGGTGCATGGTGGGCTTTAAAGTCGGCCAGAAAGTCGTTTACCCGAATCATGGAATCGGGACCATCGAGCAGATTGAACAGAAGCAAATAGGCGCGACTCTTCTCCCCTTTTACACGCTTCGGCTCGCTGCTAATAACTCCCTGGTACTGGTTCCCGTTTCAAATGCCTCAGAAGTTGGACTGCGAGCTCCGATCTCGTCAGGCGAGTGTGACATGCTCTTCAAAGCCCTGGCAGATGATTTCTCCTCTCCCGCTAATGATTGGAAAGATCGCTTCAAAGAGTTTTCGGAAAAAATGCGTACCGGCGATATTTTTGAAGTGGCCGACGTGCTGAAGCATCTGACCTATCTCAGCAATATCAAGCCTCTCTCTTTTCGTGAGCAACGTATGCTCGAACGCTCCCGCTATCTCGTCGTCTCGGAACTGGCCGCCGTTTGCCGCCAGCCCGAATGCAGTATTGAACCACGAGTAGATCAAGCGATTGCCCGAGCCTGCACGAAGCATGATAGACGCCCAGCTCGTGTTCGCGCGGCCGGGGCAGCAGCGGGACATTAATAATCAGGCCCCAATTTGCTCCAAAACAGTTGGATGACGTTGATTTGTAGCCCGGCTGGCGTTGAAGTGTGCCTAAATATTGAACTCCCAAAACTCTCTTCTACCTCTGGCGGCATCCACGATCTCGCACTGTCCATGCTATGATTTTTCACCGATGACCCCCATGGCTAAAACAATCGGCGAACCTTACTCGCCCTTCTGAGAATGGACGAACTTCCAAGTAGCTGGCTCGGATTGTTGATCGCGGAAGGCGATCTGGGTATCACCAGCAGTACACCCGCTACGCTGATTAGACTTTTCTCGGTCATTTTCCTGGTGGCTGCTAACGGTTTTTTTGTCGCCGCCGAGTTCGCTCTCGTCGGGGTCAGATCGTCAAGGATCGAGACGCTGGCAGCAGCCGGTAACCGCTCTGCCAAAAGGCTCCTCACGCTGCTGCAAAATCTCAACGCATATCTGTCGGCGTGCCAACTCGGAATTACTCTCGCGTCCCTGGCGCTCGGCTGGATCGGTGAACCGGCGATTGCACGCTTGCTCGAGAGACCGCTTTCCGGCCTATCAGACACCCTGCGACACGGCATAGCCTTCGCCATCGCATTTTCGATAATCACCTCATTGCACATCGTGCTTGGAGAGCAAGCACCAAAACTCGTGGGTCTGGCGATCGCTGAAAAAGTTGCCTTGGCGATAGCCCTGCCAATGCAGATTTTCTACAAGTTGTTCAGCTGGCCTATTCGAGCACTTGATTGGGCCAGCGCTCGTGCGGTCCGGCTTGTTGGGTTAAGCGCCACAGGTGAGCACTCGGAAAATTACACTGAAGCTGAACTACGCAGACTGATCGACATCTCTCGCGAAAGCGGCCACCTTCGTGCTGAAGAACGGCGGCTCATACATCGCGTGTTTGAGTTTTCAGATACGGTAGTTCGTGAGGCTATGGTTCCGCGTACCGAGATGGCAGCGATCCCGAGCACCTGCTCGTTGGAAGAAATCACGAAAGCGTTCGAGCAACATCGCTTTTCTCGATTGCCGGTTTATAAGGAAAGTTTTGACGATGTCATCGGGTTTATTCACAGCAAGGATGTAATGCCTTACTTGCTTCATCCACAGAACTTTAAACTCGAGGATGTCCTCCAGCCACCACTTTATGTAGTTGATACTGCGCGTCTCGAACACGTCTTGAGGCAAATGCAGAAAGCCAAAATGCACTTCGGCTTTGTCGTTGATGAGCACGGTGGACTGGAGGGAGTAATCACACTTGAGGATCTTCTCGAAGAAATTGTTGGGGAAATCTCTGACGAACACGATGAGGAAGTAAATGAGCAGATCACTCCGCTCTCTGAAAACACTTACATGCTCGCAGGTGGACTGGCGGTAAGAGATCTCAATCGCCGCCTGAAGCTAACCCTACCGGAATCCGAAGCCTACACAACTATCGCTGGTTTCCTCATGACCGAAGTGGGCCAGGTACTGCAACCTGGCGAAGTAATCGGTTATGACGGCCTGTCGTTTCACGTCGAGCGGGTTGAACGGCGACGCGTAATGCGAGTCAGACTCGAAATCACAGAGTCAGCTCAGCCTTCTGAAGAAGCAAATGCGGCCAACAGCGCCAGCCGCGGACACTAATTATCAAAAGGTTCTGCTTGAAGAATTAACACAAAGACGCGAAGACACTAAGACACGGATCAAGCATTTGTGTCTTATTGTCTTTGTGCCTTGGTGGTTATGGCTTTTCCGTCATCGGTAAAACCGCCTTTTGCATGTCTGTTCCCGGCCAACGCCCGTGACGTGTTAAAGTCTCCACCGCAACACAATCACCTTATTAGTAGGAGTTTGAATTATGAGCTGGATCGAGCGCGTACTCGCACGTGAAATTTTGGATTCCCGCGGCAATCCTACCGTTGAAGCCGAAGTAATACTGGGGGATGGTGAAGTGGGACGCGCCGCTGTGCCCTCTGGAGCCTCAACGGGCGAAAACGAAGCAGTTGAGCTTCGAGACGGCGATAAGAAACGTTACCTTGGTAAAGGGGTCCTTAAAGCTGTCCGCAATGTCAACGAAGTGATCGCCCCGGTCCTCGAAGGGTTCGATGCTCTCGATCAGGCAGAAATAGATCAAACGCTTTTGGAACTGGACGGGACAAAGACAAAATCCAAGTTGGGGGCCAATGCCCTTCTTGCCGTTTCCATGGCCAATGCACGCGCCGCAGCAGCACACCTTGAGATTCCTCTCTACACTTATCTCGGTGGACCAAACGCGCGCACCTTGCCGGTACCAATGATGAACATCATCAATGGAGGCGCACACGCTGACAACAACGTCGACTTTCAGGAGTTCATGGTAGTACCCGTAGGAGCGACAACCTTTCGCGAAGCGCTTCGCATCGGCGCTGAAGTCTTTCACGAACTCAAAAGTGTGCTTAAGAAAAAGGGGTACGCCACGAGTGTGGGCGATGAGGGAGGCTTTGCACCAAACCTTCGTTCAAACGAAGAAGCAATAGAAACAATTCTCGAAGCTATTACTAAGGCCGGCTACGGAGCGGGAACGGACTGCCTGCTGGCGCTCGATCCGGCAGCTAGCGAGTTCTACGACGGCAAAGCATATGTTTTCAAGAAGAGTGACCAACGCAAACTTAGCAGTGAACAAATGGCTGACTTCTGGAAGTCGTGGTGCGATCAATATCCGATCGTCTCAATCGAAGATGGCATGGGCGAAAATGATTGGACCGGTTGGAAACTGCTGACAGATCTAATAGGACGCAAAGTTCAACTGGTTGGCGATGATTTGTTTGTGACCAACACGACTTTCCTGCAAAAGGGAATCGACCTCGGTGTCGCGAATTCAATTCTGATCAAGGTCAATCAAATCGGCACACTGACTGAAACACTAGATTGCATACAACTCGCACAAACCAACCGTCGCACCACAATCATCTCACACCGCTCTGGAGAAACTGAGGATCCGTTCATTGCCGACCTGGCGGTGGCTACTAACGCTGGTCAAATCAAAACCGGGTCGTTGTCAAGAACCGATCGCATTGCCAAATACAATCAGCTTTTAAGAATCGAAGAAGATTTACGTGACTCGGCACGCTTCCCTGGGCGCAAGGCATTTCATCAAATTGAACTCGAGAAAAATGTTGGTAAGACAGGGAGGGCTCGTGCCGCAAAGAGATGAATTGGTTTTTGAGGGATGAGCAACGGCGCTAGCAACTCCATTCACGATTGGGCTCGGGATGAGTTCGTAATCACAACTGATACTGATCGCCTGGATCTCGAGTTCATTCACGGCTTCCTATCCACTAAAGCTTACTGGGCAATCGGTCGCAGTTTTGAAGTAGTGGAACGCGCGATCGAGAATTCGCTGAACTTTGGGCTCTTTAAAGGTGAAGAACAAATCGGCTTTGCCCGCGTCGTAACTGACTATGCGACCTTCGCTTGGCTGGCAGATGTGTTTATCGTGGACGAATATCGCGGTCGAGGTCTCGGTGCTTGGCTTATTGAAGTAATTACATCGCATGAACAGCTACAGAATTTCCGTCGCTGGCTACTGGCAACACGCGACGCACATGAACTTTATCGACGTTTTGGTTTTACTGATCTACTAGAGCCACAGCGATGGATGGAACGGCGAAACAATTGAGCAGAGGTGTCTAATTGAACAACAAACCTGGACCAATAGCATTAATAATCATCGACGGTTGGGGCTATTCAGCTGCCCGCGAGGGAAACGCGATCGCACTTGCCACTACTCCTTTCTACGACGAGATTTGTGAAAAGTACCCGCAGACGCTCCTTGAAGCTCATGGGTCGCGCGTCGGCTTGCCGCCAGGTGTTATGGGAAATTCAGAGGTGGGTCATCTCAACATCGGATCGGGTCGGGTTATCCGAATGGATGTTTCGCTTGTGGACCATGAGATCGAGACAGGTGCGTTCTTCCAAAATGAACTACTTACTAAGGCAATCGCGTCAGCGAAAAGATCGAACCGTGCGTTGCACCTAATGGGTTTGACGTCCGATGGCCAGGTTCATTCCTCACTCACTCATTTATACGCTCTCCTGCAAATGGCCCGGAACCACGGACTGGAGAAAGTTTTCGTCCATTGCTTTTTGGACGGACGCGACACACCTCCTTCGTCCGCTCACCTGTACATTGCCATGTTACAAAAAAAGATGGCCGAGATCGGATGCGGAGAAATTGCCTCGATCGTCGGACGGTACTACGCGATGGACCGGGACAAACGCTGGGAGCGAACAATGAGAGCTTATGATCTCCTGGTCCACGCTGAGGGTGCACGATTCGAAGATCCCCTCAAGGCTATTCAGGATTCATATGAAGCGGGAGTTAGTGACGAGTTTGTTGAACCTCGTGTAATCGTACGACCCAGCGGGGAACCGGTTGCTACAATCCAAAACGATGACTCAGTAATATTCTTCAATTTCCGTCCGGATCGCGCGCGGCAAATCACACGCGCTTTGGCCGTACCGGACTTCACTGAGATACCTCTTTCCGATCGACCAAAGGTGAACTATGTTTGCTTTACCACTTACGACAGTACCTTTCCATTGCCAGTTGCGTTTCCGCCACGACATCATCGAAACGTACTTGCCGAAGTTTTTGCAGGAGTCCAGGTTCATAATTTTCGTTTAGCAGAAACTGAAAAGTATGCGCACGTCACGTACTTTTTTAATGGCGGAGTCGAGCGTGAGTACCCTTGTGAAAGGCGGTTGCTGGTTCAGTCGCCGAAAGTCGCGACTTATGATCTCCAACCAGAAATGTCGGCGTTCGGCGTTACAGACAAAGTGTTGCGTGGTTTGGATGAAGGTGAGACGGACGTCTTTATCATAAACTTCGCGAATCCCGACATGGTTGGTCATACAGGAAAACTCCATCAAACAATCGAAGCATGTCAATACGTCGACACTTGTCTCGGCTGGATCACCAAAGGCGTTCGTCAAAAGAATGGCATTACATTAATAACCGCCGATCATGGCAATGCCGAGCAGATGATTGATCCGCTGACTGGTAGTCCCCATACAGCCCACACCACAAATCCAGTTCCGTTCCATTTGGTTGACGAAGCTTCCATCGGCGTGAAACTTCGTGAAGGCGGAGCCTTGGAAGACGTAGCACCTACAATCCTGGGTCTTTTGGGCCTGTCGCAACCCGCCGATATGACGGGACGAGATTTGAGAAACGCCGCAGATTAAGATTGATCTATGTCCCTTTCCAGTGCAGGGGTTACGCGCGCTAAAATCTGCCGGGCTTTATTCGTGAGGCTGCCTCCAGATTTTTCCTAAAGTGGATCTAAATCCCCAAAACATTCTCGTAATAAACTTCGGCCAACTTGGCGATGTCGTCTTGAGTCTGCCGGCTTTTCAGGCAGTTCGTGATCGCTTTCCCAGGTCCAATATCACCGCCATGGTTGGCAAGCCGGCGACGCCAATTATTGAAATGTCGCGATCGGCCGACCGCATAATCGGCGTCGATCGCGTTGCCTTGAGAGACGGGCCAAAACTAATTTCTATTGGGAAGATTATCAAACTGGTCAAGGATGTTCGGCAGGCAAAATTCGATCTGGTTGTTGATCTGCACAGCTATGCTGAAACCAATCTGCTTGGCTTGGTCTCCGGCGCATCGCATAGGCTCTATTCGCATCGACCAAATCGCTCACTCGACTACCTGGGTAATTTTAAGCCTCGGCCACCACTTCAGGATCTAGAGATTCACGCAGTGGATCGATATCTCGATGTCCTCAAACCGCTAAACATACAAGGAGGGCAGCGGATACCAAGGATCAGGACGATCGAAACAGCAGACCAGGCTGTGGAGGCCTTGCTTAAAAAGGAAAGGGCTGACTCAAATACTCTTTTGGTTGGACTCTTCTTCGGGGCAGGCCACGTCGTTCGTCGTTGGCCAATTGAACGATATGTAGAACTTGCAGATTTCCTGATCAGAAACCATGGAGTTCGCGTGATAGTTTTTGCTGGACCGGAGGAGCGCGAATTCGTCGGAAAGGCGAAAGGTCTTTTCCCGACGGGGACTATCTTTTTTGACCGCTTAACCATTCCGCAGCTTGCTTCCGCGCAAGCGAGATTAACCATCTTCATTTCTAACGATACCGGTCCAATGCATATCGCCGCCGCCGTGGGTACCTCAGTTGTTGTTATTCTGGATCGGCCGACGCCGCATAGCTTTACACCGGTGGGAGAACAGCATCGGATAATTTGTGGAGCCGACGTAAACGACATAAAAGTCGAACAGGTCTACAACGCAGCAAATGAACTACTCTCAACTAATCGGACTGAGAGGATTTTTTCAAGTTCCGACCAACGCTGATGTCTCGATAACATCATGAATCACTTGACGACGCAGGATTGTCAGTTCCGTTTCATCTGCCTGCTCTGCTTGCTGTCGTTACTCCTGATCACTGGTTGCAAACAAACGGCTGGCAACCCCGAGACGCACACCTCTACCGAGGCGCCTCACCCAGTAGAATCCACTGGCACAGTCTTACCTTATGACCCGGATAAGAACCTGGCAGGAGTTCTGGATCCATTACTGCATAGTCCGGAGTTCTCACAAGCACGTTGGGGTGTTTCGATTATTTCCTTGAAAGACGGAAAGCTGATTTACGACAAGTCTGGCAATCAGTTGTTTACACCCGCTTCTAATATGAAGCTTTACACAACTGCTGTAGCTGTTGATTTGCTCGGTGCTGACTATCGTTGGCGCACCTCGGTCTATGCCTCGGGTCAGCCTGATGCGGCAGGTACGATTCATGGCGATCTTGTCCTGTACGGGAGAGGCGCCCCCGACCTGATTTCGGCAAACAAAAACGACAGTACAAACTCGCTTGAAGAGTTAGTTAAGCAGCTTTCAGCTCGCGGAGTGAAACGTGTTCAGGGAAACGTGATCGGCGACGAGAGTTATTTCCGCGGCGACTCAACGGGCGAGGGCTGGCAATGGAATGATCTGCAGTGGTATTTCGGCGCCGAAGCAAGTGCGCTTACGGTAAATGCCAATTCAATCGAGTTAAGCATTACTGCAGCGGCAAAGATTACTGATCAACCAAAAATAGTTTCAAACGACCTTGATGATTATGTGCAGATCACCAATAACCTCTCCAGTGTCGAACACGATCAACGCATAAAACTTGGAGTCAAACGTGACCCTTCAAACAACAACGTCGTGGTTTGGGGACAATACCCGATAGGTGCGTCCGGCTATGGCGCAAGCTTATCGGTTCATCGCCCGTCTCTTTGGGCCGCAAAAATCTTTCAGCGAACACTCAAGGAACATGGCATCGTCGTTGACGGAATGGCTCAAGCGCGTGACTTTCGTGTTAATGAGGACCAGCGCTTCAACCCGGCAGCTCATCTCGAACTCGGTTTCGTCGGAAGCAAAACTCTCGGAGAAATCATCAAGACAACGAACAAGTTCAGTGTCAACCTTTACGCTGAACTTTTGTTGCGAACTGTGGGTCGGGAACGAGCCGCAATGCTTTCAAACGATGAAGGGGACGGGATAGAACGCGGTGATGATGAAAGGGGAACAGCCCTGATTCGCTTGTGGCTCACTCGTGAGGGGGTAAATGTTAACGGACTTGCCCTACACGACGGCTCCGGCTTATCCCGGCTCGACCTCATCACTCCCCGAGCCACAGCTCAGCTCCTTCAGGCCATTCGAAAGACTAATTCTGGCCGGGTATTCACAGACTCCCTTCCGGTTTCGGCCACGGATGGGACACTCGGAAACCGCCTGAAACCTCTAGAGGGCCGCGTCCGAGCGAAAACCGGCGCCCTTGCGTACGACAACTCGCTCTCCGGGTATTACACTGCGGAGGGTGGCGAAGTATATGCGTTTTCAGTAATTTGCAACGACTTTACCTCCCCTGGCTTGTCATCTATAAAGCTAATAGACCAGCTCCTAATGGCTGCCGCTCCCTACCTCGATCACAGCCAGATCCAACCAAAACCCCAACCATAAAATGGACAAAACGTAGTTTGCGCTAGACAAACATCGTTTAACTCTATTACTATGCATTCGGTCCATTGGGGCGGTCCCAATGTTACTGGGGAGTCATCCTGCCCACCTCATGTTCATTCTTTCCACGATTGGCCTGCCTCAGCGAATTAGGGAGAAAACAATGCGAAGAATTGCCTACGTACTATCTGGATTTGTCGTTTGCCTCTTGGTTCTTAGTTCGGCCGTGAGTGCACAATCAAACCTGACTGCTAAAGTTGGTTCATCGCCAACTCAACCTGTAAGTGCGCCAGCCGAAAGTGATCGCACCCGAGATGGCCTGGTGGGGCCGGTACGACGCGTGAGAACCGAGGTCGCGAAGCTCACTAGCGCTGGTGGTGGTCAGCAGGAAGGC
This sequence comes from Acidobacteriota bacterium, assembly GCA_046734235.1. Classification (GTDB taxonomy): domain Bacteria; phylum Acidobacteriota; class Blastocatellia; order Pyrinomonadales; family Pyrinomonadaceae; genus PSRF01. The sequence goes on along the minus strand of JBKPQV010000137.1, from coordinate 1,792 downwards.
AAACACGTAACCCTCGAGATCGTTGCTTATGATCTCAAGGGAAACAAAATTGAGAATCAATACTTTCCAATCGCTGGTTCAACCCTGACCGGCAAGGAAGTTTACAAATACGATGAAAAGGGAAACATCAGCGAAATGACGTTGCTCAACGCTGATGGAAGCCTGTTAAGCAAAGAGAACTATCGGTATGAATTTGATTTTGCCGGTAACTGGAACAAGATGACTACCTCCGTCGCTGTCGTGGATGGAGGCCGGTTGACCTTCGAACCAACTGAAGTAACCTACCGGAACATCATGTATTACCTCGACGAGAACATGCTGAAGAGCGTTACGCCCGCAGCAGCCCCGGCGAACCAGCCTGTAACTTCTGCTGCTGGCAATGGCACTAACAAGTCGAGCGTTGATCCAAAGGCGAAAACAAATAACGCGGCTCGCAACACGCCTATTACTCTTTTACCAAAAGCTGATGCTAATGCGAATAAGGTAACCTCCTCTGCACCAGTCAACGTCGAGATGGTAGCCTCAAATTCGAATGTGGTTCTGGATTCAGAGCCACCTCCACCAGGCTCCGGTCCTGCACCAAGACCGATTTTGAAACCAGTTTCAGGAGGCGTGCTTAACGGCACTGCTCTTACATTACCTCCCCCAGTTTATCCCGATGCAGCCAAACGAATGCGGACGTCGGGCGTTGTTTCAGTAGACGTAGTACTGGACGAAACTGGCAAAGTGGTTTCAGCAACTGCAACGAGTGGTCCAACAATCTTGCGCGAAGCTGCTGTTCAGGCAGCCCTCAAGGCAAGATTTTCCCCGACCAAACTTTCTGGACAACCCGTGAAGGTGTCTGGAGTTATCAACTACAAGTTTGCACTCGTTCAGTAACCTACCCTTTCGGTGGTGCGTCGAAAGCCTTTCGGCGCACCATTCTCTCCTTTCTTTTCCAACCTGATTGTCTTTCTTGCAGAAGGGATTTAGTTTCTCATGGCACTAACTGGACACCTCAGCGACCTTTCACTTTCGGAGCTAATAGAGTTTTTCTGTAACCAGCGAAAAAGCGGACGCCTAAAAGTTCTGTATCCCGCGGGCGCCGGCTATTTCTTTTTATTAGCAGGTTCAGTCGTCGACGCCCGCATCGGTGTGCTTCGTGGAATCGACGCCGTCTATTACGCTCTGACTCTCCCAAATGCAGAATTTGAATTTAGTGTCGACGTTGAAGCCAAAGAACGGACGATTAACCAACCTTGGACCCAAGTCGTTTTGGAAGGACTTCGAAGACTCGACGAGAACATTGCCCCTAGTGTCGCTTTTCCCAACGACTATGTTCCTGAGTCTGATGAAATTGACGCAACGCCTGTTTCGTTTGATGAAGAGAGCAGTGAGGAAGTGCATAAATCATTTGCACCAGTCTTCTTCAACCTGGTTGGTTCCGAATCCCCCATGGGCAGAAAGCCACTCTTTATCGGGGCGATTGCGGTTGCGGTATTAGGAAGTGTTGCAGCGATTGGCGTTCCGGCTGGTTGGTACAGCAAAAAACCTGTAGCACCCGCTGCAGCAGTAACCCAACAAGCTCCTTCGCCGGAAGTAATCCAGCCAGCACCAGTCACACAGGAACAGCCAGCAGCAACGCAGAGTTCTCCAACTGAAGACCCAGCATCATTGGCAGCCAAGCGTCAACGCGAAAAAGAAAAGAGAGCGCGTGACGCAAAAGCCGCGGAAAACGCAGCCGCATTCGGGCTGCCACCAACTGCCGATAGCAAGCCAAATGCTAAGAAGGTAGTCGTGACAGTAACCTACG
>JBKPQV010000136.1:0-7124 GCA_046734235.1 Acidobacteriota bacterium | reverse complement strand
TTGGATCCCCCTCGCATCAATAGAATTGCTGGTGAAAACAAATCTGTGTCGGGTCTCTACTGCAGAGGTAGCAAGAGAAACCGCGGAACTGATATTCGCTATCAAGATAGCTAATCATTTTCGATTTGTCATTTGGGATTTAAGAGGGCATTCACTTTAACCACCAAGTCTCGAAGACACAAAGACACAAATCTACAATTGTTCGGGTAGTTCGTGTTTTTGTGTCTTAGAGTCTTGGTGGTTAAGTTTCTCTTGCAGTCGCTGCGCTCCTGTTCCCTATTGCTGCACTTTCGCCGTAATTTCAAGCACAGTGCTTTGCGAAATGACAAACCTAGATCGCTACCGGAAAGAGCTCAGCCTCGTCCAAGCATTTCGGCTCCGACGTCAAACGCATCAGCAACGATCTTCGTCCAAACTTCAGTACCATTCTCGCCATTCGTGAATACGATCAAACCGCGGTGCGACTGTGGCAACAATACGATAACAGTCTTTACTCCATCATCACTTCCCGTATGTATTACCGCGTATTCACCATTACTAAGGTCCGGCATAATCAGCCAGCCCAGTCCATAAAAAAGATTCTTTCCGCTTGGAAAGGTGACGAGCGGCCGCCACATCTCAGAAAAAATCTCCTTTGATAGTCCTTTGCCGTTCATCACGTTGACAGCAAACCGGCCATAATCTTGCATTGTCGTCATCAACAAGTCTGCAGCATTTGCAGTGGAGTTCTTACGGATGTCAAACGCCTTTCCTTCCTTGCTATGGGCAGCTGCAAACTTTGTTTCGTCAACCTTTCCATCCCAGAAAAAGTGTGTTTCCTTCATTCCATACAAACGAAACAAGTGCTTTTGTGCTAGCCGATCAAGAGGTTCTTTAAACTTGGCTTCAAGGGCATGACGCAAGTATTCCAGGCCTTCGCCTGAATAACTTACTTTTGCTCCAGGATCGAAAGTGAATTCGAGTTTTTGCGACTTACTCAATGAACGCCAGTTTAGAAAGCCGGTCTGATGCATCAGAACATGGCGAGTGGTAAGTTTTTGATGTCTCGGATCGTCTTTAACATCCGGGTCAACCCAGTATCCGGCCAACGGCTCATCCAGGTTCCAAAGACCTTTACTCACAAGTCGCAGAGTAAGCACCTCAACTACAGGCTTGGTTAACGAGGCGACTTGAAAGATTGTGTTCGAAGGTGCGGGAACGCCTCGTTTAAGTTCGCCAAAAACTTTTGTGTACTTTAGTTTTCCGTTTTCGATCACGGCAATACCGACAGCTGGGACATTAGTCTCCTTTAATAATGCCGGAATCTTTTGTTCGAAGGTAAGGTTGACTTTTGTGCTTGGTGTCTGAGCGGGAACTTGTGTATGAGTTGAGAACAAGAAGGAAAGAAATAAGGCAAACAGCGTTCGGTGGATTTGGATCATGATGAGTAGTTTACGAGAAGCAACAGCGAATGTTCCTTCACGAGTGGCCAACCAGATTCCGCCAACCGAAAGAAATATCCGCAGATAACGCCGATTACGCCGATTGAACGGCCTTGACGAGTTCATCTCGGCCATTCACGAAAAAATCTGCGTAGCAAACCAACAACTGCTTGTTTTTCTGGCAACGTTTGTTGAGACAAGGTTGGATGCAGTCTGTACCACCTCGCGGTAGCGGGTGGGCCAACTGCGCCATTGGAGATGCGGGCCCGTCTTTCACCTCGAGTGAATGCTCTGGCCCACCCGCTACCGCGAGGTGGTACTGACTTCATCCAAGTTTGGTTGCGGCTTTGCTGCTCTGTGTAATCGGCGCAATCGGTGGATAGTTTTCCGTGCTTCAGTCGCCCGACGCGTCGGACGGAACCGGGGATGTTGGTTCAACTTCAACCGTTCCGTGTTTGCGGGCTCCAAAGAACGCGGTCTTGTCGAGCACGTTCTCCTGAAAGCGCTCGAGGTAGAGATAAATAACTGGGGTGATGAAGAGAGTTATGAATTGAGAGACAACTAAGCCGCCAACGACAACAAGTCCAAGGGGACGCCGCGAAGCTCCATCCGCCCCGAAACCAAGTGCGATCGGTAGCGCACCAAATACCGCCGCCAGCGTAGTCATGAGAATTGGACGGAAGCGGTCCATGCTGGCATCGTGAATCGCCTGGTCCGCGCGCTCCCCTGCTTCAACTCTTTGCCGGGCGAAGTCGACAATCATGATGCCGTTCTTCTTAACAATTCCCATCAGCATAAACATTCCAACGAAAGCGTAGAGCGATGCTTCCTGACCAAAGACGATTAAGGTCAACAACCCACCAACGAGTGCAGTCGGCAAGGTAGAGAGCACCGTGAGGGGGTGAACGTAGCTTTCGTAGAGAATCGCGAGCACGACATACATCACAAACACTGCGAGCCCCATTAAGAAAGTCATCGTCGTCACAGTATTTGAAAAGGTTTGAGCTTCGCCGACGAACTCTGCGCGGACGGTTGAAGGAACAACCTCCGTTGCAGTCTTGGTAATGAAATTGGTGGCGTCCCCTAAAGCCACACCTGGCTTGAGGTTGAAGAACAATGTCACACTCGTGAATTGGTTCAGGTGGTTGACAGTTTGCGGACCTAGCGTTGTTTTCCAGGTGACTAATTCGCCGAGTGGAACGAGCCGCTGGCCATCATCGGAGCGGATATAAAGTTTCGACAGATCTTCAGGGTTAGAACGAGCCTCATCTTCAATCTCAAGAATTACCTGGTACTGATCTTCAGGCTTTTTGATCAGGTAAAGATAGTTTTGCGAATAAGCGTTGCGCAGCATGGTCAGTATCCGCGTTTCGGAAACTCCATAAGTCTTAGCCTGGTCTCGCCTGAGGTCTATATTTACGTTAGGTGTGTTGTGATAGTAGTCAGACGAAACCGTCAAAAAGCCCGGATACGTCATCAGTTTTGCCATTAGTTTTTGACTAACGTCGTAGACCTCAGTTGGATTTGCTCCGGAAACAGCAAAACCATATTGCCCTTGTTGTTGGCTTACTGCACCAGTAGTGATCTCAAGCACCGGAAACGGACGCAGGAAAGTAAACACTCCCGGAATTGTGTTGAGTTTCCCCATCATCTCCGCGGTCACTTCCTGGATGGGTTTCCTTTTTTCCGGAGGCTGAATAAGAGTAAAGGTGATGCCCTGGTTTGACGCGAGAAAACCGGTAGCGCCTATCATTGTGAAGTCTGTGATTACATTTGGGTCACGTTGCAGCGTTTGATCCACGCGATTCTGTAATTCGCGCATTTGTGCCGGCGACGAACCTTCTCGTGCAATGAAGGCTCCAAAGATCACGCTGCTGTCGCCCGTCGGCAAAAAGGCCTTCGGCACAATGATGAAGAGTCCAATAGTGCCGGCCAAACAAACAAACCAAATGATCAAGGATATCCAGCGATGTCTGAGAAACCACCACAACGATCCACCGTAAACACCCAGCACGCGCTTTTCGATTCCACCTATTACGCGTTCCACCCAGTTCTTACTCGAGCCTTCACCTCGCGGTTTCAATAGTCGCGCACACATCAACGGTGTCAGCGTGAGCGAGACTAATCCAGAAGCAAAAATTGCAATGACAATCGTAATCGCAAACTCCCGGAAGATTCGTCCGACAAGTCCGCTCATGAAAACCAGCGGAATGAACACTGCAGCCAGAGAGATCGTCATCGAAAGAATAGTGAAGCTAATTTCGCGCGCACTGTGAATCGCAGCTTCAAATGGTTGCTCTCCGCGTTCCATCCTGCGAACAGTGTTTTCCAAAAACACGATCGCATCGTCGACCAGGAACCCGATCGCCAGCGTCAATGCCATTAGTGACAGGTTGTCGAGGCTGTAACCCAACGCGTGCATCGCCATGAAAGTGATCAGCAATGAGAGAGGCAACGCGACCGTGGGAATCAAAGTGTCAGTTGCCCGACCAAGGAAGGCAAAGATCACGAGCACAACGAGAACAAACGCGATCACCAGCGTCGTTTGAACGTCTGTTACCGAGTGGACGATGCTTAACGAACGATCGTAAATCGGAGTGATACGGATAGACCCGGGAAGTTCATTACTTAACTGCGGAAGAATTTGGCGGATACTGCTTGCAACTTCCACAGCATTCGCACCTGCGCGCCGATTGACGGCCACGATCACTGTCGCCGAAGGTACCGGGAAATCGCGAACCCAGAAACGCATATTGACCCGTTCGTCCTGGACCGAGTCCTTTACCTCTGCGACATCGCGAAGGTAGATGGGAGCGTTGCTGGTCCCGCCGACAATCAGATTGCTGTATTGTTCAGCGTTTTCGAGTTGACCTTGTGGTCTCAAAATCGCCGTACCGGAGTTACTATCCATCTGGCCTGCACCGGTATAGCTCGTCCCGTTCTTGATTGCATTGCTAAGATCATCTATCGAAATCCCGCGCGCCCACAGTGCCTGCGGGTTTGCCTTGATCCGAATAGCCGACTTGGTACCAAAGACATTTACTTGCGAAACACCTGGCAGGATGCTCAAGCGCTGTCCAACCTGGGTGCTCGCGTAGTCATAGAGTTGACCGGTGGTAACTGAATCGCTGGTGAGGGCGATATACATGATCGCCTGATCGTTTGGATTCGACTTCGAATATGTTGGAGGGGCCGGAAGGTCCGCCGGCAAGCTTGAGATAGACTGTGAGATAGCCGTCTGGACATCAGTTGCCGCGGCGTCGATGTTTTTTTCCAACGCAAACTGGAGAGTGAAGGTGGCGATACCTTGCGCACTCTTCGAAGTAACTACCTCGAGCCCGTTGATCTGCATAAACTGACGCTCGAGTGGGGTGGCAATGTTGTTCGCAATCGTATCGGGACTGGCACCCGGGTACCCGACACGTACCTGAATTACAGGATAATCAACGGCAGGAAGATCATTTACAGGCAGTTGACGATAACTGAGTATTCCAAAAAGGATTACTGAGAGCGTCAGCACCGCAGTCATTACTGGCCGCTTTATGAAGGGTTCCGAAAGATTCATTACTTCGTCTCAGTAGCGACCTTTGCCGCTGGCTGTTCGACCCTTACCTTGCCATTAGGAGTAACTCCAAGTTGACCTGCAACAACCACGCGCTCCCCAGCCTTTACTCCACTCTCAACGACAATCAGGTCTCCTTGCCGTTGACCTAAAGTCACTGGCCGTTGCTCAGCAGATGAGTCGTCTTTGACAACATAAACAAATGAGCCATTGGCGGACATTTGTGGAGCAGAGGCTGGAATAAGCACCGCCTCGTGAATCGTGTTCAAAACGAGTCGAATGTTTACGAAACGCCCCGGCCAAAACCGATGATTAGAATTCGATACCGTGGCACGGAGTGTCACTGTGCCGGTGGTGTTCTCAACTGAGTTGTTGAGAAATGTCAGCTGACCAATCGCGGGATCGCCAGGTTCATCCGGAAGCCGTACTTCAGTTTGAAGTCTATTGGCATGCATCTGTGCCTGAACTTCAGCGAGACTGTTCTGCGAGATTGTGAAATCAGCGTATATCGGATCAAGGCGTTCGATCACCAACAGGGCGTTGCCAGTTGCCGGATTGCCCGAACTCGAGGAGTTGTTGTTCGAACTCCCACCTGGATTCACAACGTTACCAATGTCAACTAACCGTTGACCTGCACGTCCATCAATTGGTGAACGAATTGTGCAATAGCTGAGCTGAACTTTGGTTGCTTCAACCGCGGCCGTATCTACCTTGATACTTTCGTCGGCACTGTTTACCGCCGCACGCGCGGAGCCAACGTTGGCTTCAAGCGACTTCTGAGTTGCCGTTAGTTCTTCGTATTGCTCTCGCGAAACAACCCCTTGCTGAACAAGCGTGCTATACCGCTTCACCTGAACCGCACCCCAATTTGCCTTGGCTATTTCCGATGCCAGATTTGCCTCAGCCTGTTTTTTCAGTGCGATGTCTTGTGACACTTTCGCCTTCGCCTGGCTGAGGGCTACCTCAAACGGGCGTGGATCGATCGTGAATAGCAGGTCACCCTTTTTCACGTTAGCTCCGTCTGCAAAATGTATCTGTGTGATGCGTCCAGACACCTGAGGTTGAATTGAGACGACCTCACGAGAGACGGTTTTGCCTATGGCATCAATATATGTAGGAACGTCCTGCGCCACCGCGGCAACCGCAGAGACCGGTGCAGGCGGTCGCTCAAATGGAGCCTGCGCTGCGTTCTTAGAACAGCCAATCAGCATCGACGTGCTGATTAGAACTGTAATGAGTAGAAAAGTACTTCGACGAATCTCGTATCTCATCGGAAATGGATCAGTTAATTCGTTGTGTCGGAGCGACTTAATTATCTCTTGCGGTTCCGTCTGGACGCAACTGCGCTATCGAGGTTTGTACGTCCGCTGAGTAAACATAGTTTCCAATAGGTTACACAGACTTGTGTCTCAGTTGTAAAGAGTTGTTAATTGGGGAGGTAAGCATTTTCGGTGAAAGACTCCGGCGTATTGCTGTCGTTGACCAACGCCTTCTGGCGGCATTTTGTCACGCGATCTGAGAGAGTTTAACCACGAAGACTCGAAGACCCAAAGACACAGTTCCTTAGTGTCTGCGGGTCTTCGAGTCTTCGTGGTTAAGTTTTATCCAGGTACTACAACCATCCACCCTGAAATCCAGCTCTACGCAGACCCTCCCGAATGTAAGGACACTTCTTCATCAACTCCCAAAAGAACCCGGTCCGGTAGTTTTCAATCATGATAACCACTGGCCCTTGATCCAAACCGTAATAGCCTTTTGAGATCCAGCCTTTACCGTTGTCTGCCTCAGTGAAAGTCGGATTGAAACTGCATTTAAACCCGTACTTACTTGTCATCTCCGGATACACATCGTTGAAGTTTTGCAATGTAGGCAGGACGACTTCCGGTGCAAACGGCAACGAAGCAACAACAGCCCACGGAGCAATTGTTCCATCGTCAGGCCCATAAGGCACTCCGCGCGCCTCGTAATCAAAAAACGTACGCTTAATCCCATCGACTTTCAGCATCTGTGGTCCTGGGCCATCCGAAGCAGTAATTCCCCAGATGTATTCGCCGTAACCGCGAAACTCCAACTCGTTTCGCATTGTGTACTGTTGCTGAGTGAACGTTGCTCGCCGACTATTTTCAAAATAATCGATCCCT
>JBKPQV010000135.1:0-5813 GCA_046734235.1 Acidobacteriota bacterium | reverse complement strand
CAACGATATGGAAATAATAGGCGAGGTTCAGAAACATCAGAACGCACGTGTTTTTGCATTTGGTATTGGCGGTTCTGTGAACAGGTTTCTCCTGGACAAGATGGCTGAGGCTGGTCGAGGTGAAGTTGAGTACGTCTCGCTGACTGATGATGGCTCCGCTGCCGCCAGAAGATTTCATGAGCGTGTGCGCAACCCATTGTTGACTGACATTTCAATCGACTGGAATGGCTTGCCGGTAGCTGACGTCTATCCAAAAAGTATTCCCGATCTGTTTTCAGCTAAGCCCATTACTTTGTCGGGTCGTTTTACAGCAGCTGCAAACTCAACAATTCGTTTGAAAGGAAAAGTGAACGGCACCGATTTTGTTCGCGAGATACCAGTGTCGTTTCCGGAAAATATGGCCTCGCACGATGTCCTGTCGTCGTTGTGGGCGCGCCGGCGGATCGACGATCTGATGAGCCAGGACTACGGTGGTGCCCAAACCGGACAAATGCGATCCGATCTCAAGCAGACCGTTACGCAAGTCGGGCTTGAATACAGACTGATGACGCAGTTCACATCATTTGTAGCAGTTGAAGAGATGGTGATCACGGATGGCGGCCAACCTCGTCGGATTGAGGTGCCAGTTGAAGTGCCGGAAGGTGTAAACCGTGAAATGGTGGCGGATCGTGAAGAAACGGGCTTCGTCGTACAGAAATCCATTGGCAGACGGAGTGCACGTGCACGTGGTGCGGGTGGTGGTGGGTACGGCGTCGGATCGGGCGGAAATAGTGGAGGTGGAGGGGGAAATTATCCGGCGCCGCCTAATGCCCCGCCATCCGGAACAGTAAGCGCTTCGGTCGTCGCGCTGCCAAAAGCCCAACCTTCACCAAACGCACTGGCTATTTTGAGCGCAAGAGATGCCGATGCTCCTGCTAACGTTACGCCGCGCTCACCTGAGGATATGCGCCTGGATCAACTCCGACTGAAGTTGCACCCGACTGTCATGTCAGTGGTCATGCGCTTGAGAAACAAACAGGCTGGACCAGCCGCTGATGAAGCGAAGTTTGTTAACGATGGGAAGGCGGAATTGCAGGTTTGGCTCACTGATAAGTCAGATCAATCTATGAAGAAGCTTAAAGACCTCGGTTTTCAAGTAGTCCTCGATCAGAAGAATTCGAAACTGGTGATCGGGCGAATCACAATCGAAAAGCTTGAGGCTCTGTCTGACTTGCAGTTTGTCAGGTACGTTTCACCGCAACTGAAGTAGGTAGCCGTGCTTCTCTGTGTCTTTGTGTCTCGGTGCCTTTGTGTTTATCAAGACTCCCGATCCTTGAGTCACATTTTTGACGCAGAGACACGGAGGCACAGAGAAGAGGTTGTTATGACATATTTCACTAGTCCTCTTGATCATGTACGCATCGCTGCTCCGTGTCCTGCCGAGTGGGACAACATGTTTGGAGACGAACGGGTTCGCTTTTGTGCGCAGTGCAAGTTGAATGTTTTTAACTTGTCGGAGATGACAAGAGCGGAAGCTGAGTTATTGATAGCCAGAACTGAAGGTCGAATGTGTATTCGATACTATCGACGTCGCGATGGTTCGATCTTGACACGCAACTGTCCGGTCGGCTTCCAGGCAATCAAACGACGAGTCTCACGAGTTGCGAACGCGGTTGCTTCGGCGGTAGTTAGTTTCCTTGTTGGTCTCGGGGCGTATGGACTTGTAAATCGCAATTCTGGTTGGCAGGGAGGCGAACTTGTTTTCGATGATCATGTGATGGGCAAGGTGGCTATTACTGTTCCAGAAGCTATTGATAACCAGCGGGCGGAAATGGGGAAGTTTTTCGTTACTACGGATGTTGGTACTGTTAAGACACCAAACAAAAAAAAGAAATCTGTTCTGACGTGTGATTAATTATGTCGCGCTTCAACAACACACTTGATCAAGTTCATATTGCAGCTCCTTGTCCTGCTAATTGGGACGAGATGCTTGGTGATGAACGCGTTCGCTTTTGTGGTCAATGCCAATTGAATGTTTACAACCTCTCGGAGATGTCGAAGGCTGAGGCAGAGCTGTTGATTGGCAGAAATGAGGGCCGACTCTGCGTCCGTTACTATCAACGAAGAGATGGTTCGATCATTACTCAAAACTGCCCCGTTGGATTACGCGCGATCAAGCGACGCATTTCGCGAATCGCAAATGCTCTTGTCTCGATCATCTTCACTTTCCTGGCTGGTGTTGGTGCCCACGGTCTCGCCCGTCGACTGTACCTCATCGGGAATCAACCCATGATGGGTGACACATACACATTGACAGGGTCAGTCGAATTTAAGGAAGTATTTCCGGTTGTTGTCAGTAAGGAACCTGTTCAAGCCGAAGTTGTGGGAAGGCTTGTTCCGATCACGCGCAAAAAGATTCCACTCCAGAGAGTGCCTAAGAAGTAATTCCAAATCCCCAATCAACAATCCCAAATTACTTGACATCCTTCATCTCTTCCGTCTACTTTGACGAAATCGCGTTAATGTGATCTTTTGAAAAACTTGTAGAGGCGCGGCCTCCAATAGTAAACAACTTATTAGTAGCCGAAGGACTTTGAAGTTGTTGAAAGGGGTGGGTCGCCGAAACTCGCTGTCGCTCCTTCGTTGACAGTCGAGTTGGTCGCTGCGGCTAAATCCGCGGGACTGTCACCCAAAAGGTGGAGAGCTACGACAGTTAATTCGATTCTGTGTTGTGTAAAGAACGCAGTTTTGAATTTTTCGATTTCTAAATAGAGAGGTCGGTCGTGTTCATTTCACGATCGGCCTTTTTCATTGTCGAAACCTCTCTGCGTCTCTGCGATTTCTCTTCGCCTCTGCGGTGAAATGTGTTTCGAGAAGGGTGACTTAGTTTTCACCGCAGAGGCGCAGAGAAATCGCAGAGACGCAGAGAGTAATCGAATTGGCCAAGACGAAATTGACTATGATCATGCCAACGATAATGAAGTTCGGTGGAACGTCGGTAGGTGACGCCGGAAGTTTTGAAAGCGTCGCACAAATTGTGCGTGGACAAATTCGAAATGTTCCGATAGTTGTCGTCTCTGCGATGAGCGGTGTTACTGACAAACTCCTTGCCAGTACCGTTATTGCTAATACCCAAGGTGCGGATCCCGCAATTCGCTCCCTCAGTCCGACATTCCAACGTCACAAGGAAACCGGCAAAGGACTGCTCTCGAAACCAGCAGCAAAGGCTTACTCGGAACACGTTGACGAAGCAAGCAAACATATTGCTGATTATCTAAAACTAATCACGCTGCGGCCGAAACAGTTGCGCGCGATCCAGGATTCGGTGCTTGCATTTGGCGAGACCCTCTCGAGTTGGTTGATGGCCGATGTTTTGAATGAACGAGGTGTGATGGCGATGGCGGTGGATGCTCGCGAATGCATAGTTACTAATGATGAGCATGGCTGTGCTGCACCGCTAATGGAAGAAACACAGTCTGCAATCCAGATTATGATATTGCCCTTCCTGGAAACGGGGTCAGTGCCAGTTTTAGGCGGCTTTATTGGATCGAATAAGAAAGGTAAGACGACGACATTGGGTCGTGGTGGTTCCGACTATACTGCGGCGATTGTCGGCGCGGCGCTCAATGCAAGAGAAATTCAAATTTGGACCGATGTGACGGGTGTCTTAACTGCGGATCCTCGTGTTGTGCCGACGGCGCAAACAGTAACGCGCCTCTCGTACGGCGAGGCAGCAGAGCTCGCATACTTTGGCGCAAAAGTCCTGCACCCCAAAACCATTCAGCCTGCTATTGAAGACTGTATTCCAGTCCGCATTTGTAACTCAAAAGCACCCGAAGATTTGGGAACGCTTGTCTGTGCTCAAACCGAATCGAGTCCGCGCACAGTGAAGGCAATTGCGCACAAGACCGGTGTGACAACTGTTCAGATAACTTCGGCACGAATGCTTGGTGCATATGGTTTTCTGCGCGCACTCTTTGAAGTGTTTGAAACTCATCGGACAGTCGTTGATGTGGTGACGACTTCGGAAGTGAGTGTCTCGCTTTCGCTGGATGACGAGAGTTCTTTGCCGCAGATTGTCGCGGAGTTGGAGAAACTTGGCACAGTGCGAGTTGAAAAAGGAAGGGCGATAATTTGTGTTGTTGGTGAAGGGCTTCATGGAACGCCTGGCATTGCTGCCCTGGTGTTTAGCACGATTAGCGATATCAATGTAACGTTGATTTCACAAGGCGCGTCCAGCATCAATTTCACGTTTGCAGTCGAGGAAGAACGAGTCAACGAAACCGTGACGAGACTGCATGCCGCATTGTTTGAAGAGAAGGTGCAGAGTGCTTCGGGTTGAGGTGTAGTCTCTGTGTTCTCAGTGGATGAGGTCAGTACCACCTTCGCGGTAGCGGGTGGGCCAGATCATGGAGTTCAATTGTACGCTATGGCCCACCTGCTACCGCGAAGGTGGTACTGACCTCATCCACTGAGACACGGAGACACGGAGAAGTTGATCTTATGAATGTTTTCGAATTAACGCGTCAACTAATCGACATTCCATCCGTTACTGGTGATGAATCTGCTGCAGCGCAGTTTCTCGCGACCTTCTTGCGCGATCTTGAGTATCGAGTCGAGGAGCAAATCGTCGATGGTGATCGCATCAATATTCTTGCCACTACCAAAGCGCCGTCGCGCATCGTCTTTTCGACTCACATCGATACTGTTCCGCCTTCAATTCCTTCAAGTGAAGATAACGAATTCATCTACGGCCGGGGCTCGTGCGATGCGAAAGGAATAATCGCGGCCCAGGTTTTTGCCGCTGAACGTTTGCGAGCCGAAGGTATTGATCAGATCGGGATGCTGTTCACTATTGATGAAGAATTGAGCAGCAAAGGCGCTCAGCTTGCGAACAATCACCCAATGGGTCGGGAATGCGCTTATTTAATCAACGGAGAGCCCACAGACAACAAACTCGCGATAGGTACTAAGGGGTCATTGCGATTCTTTATATCGACTGAAGGTAGGTCAGCCCACTCGGCATATCCGGAGGCAGGTGATTCAGCAATCGAAAAGCTCCTGGATATTCTCGCTGATATCAGAAAAGTTAGTTGGCCCAACGATCCATTTTTTGGCGAGACGACATGCAACATCGGCGTGATTCACGGTGGAACGCGTCCCAACGTGATACCTGCAGGTGCGCGCGCTGAGATACAGATTCGCCTGGCCGTGGAGGTGGAAGAAGTAAGAGCGATCGTTGAAAAAGCAATTGGCGGTCGAGCGCGCATTGAATACGCGTCGGAACACGATCCGGTGAAACTGTTTTATGTTAGTGGATTTGAAGAATGCGTAGTACGTTTCACAACGGACGTTCCTTACTTATCAAATTGGGGCAAACCACTGTTGTTGGGGCCTGGATCGATCCTCGATGCGCATACGGACCATGAGCGTGTTTCCAAACGAGAATTGGAAAAGGCGATAGAGTTGTACGTCGACCTGGCACGCAAGCTAACTGTTGGTGAAAATCCTGGCCTTTAGTAGTACGCATATTTGAAACACGAACGCTGGTTCTGGGAGCGCGGGCGTCCTCGCCGGCCCGGTGGCAGACACTAACGCTTTGATCCGGAAGTTCGACTTTGCAAAAGGGCCGGGCCTTTAGTAGTACGCATATTTGAAACACGAACGCTGGTTCTGGGAGCGCGGGCGTCCTCGCCGGCCCGGTGGCCAACACTAACGCTTTGATCCGGAAGTTCGACTTTGCAAAAGGGCCGGGCCTTTAGTAGTACGCAGATTTGAAACACTAACTCTGGTTCTGGGAGCGCGGGCGTCCTCGCCGGCCCGGTGGCCAACAC
>JBKPQV010000134.1:0-4656 GCA_046734235.1 Acidobacteriota bacterium | reverse complement strand
GCGACGGCACGCAAACCAAAAGTGGGTAGCGAAGAAGTTGAAACTCCACGCCGCTAAAGCGGGTGGTGTCTTTTCCTCTTTGGCCTTTCGTTTCTAGCGAAAAATTGAAACTCCACGCCGCTAAAAGCGGGTGGTGTCTTTTCCTCTTTGGCCTTTCGTTTCTAGCGAAAAATTGAAACTCCACGCCGCTAAAAGCGGGTGGTGTCTTTTCCTCTTTATCCTTTCGTTTCTAGCGAAGAAGTTGAGACTCCATCTCGAGTCGTCGGGACTGAAGCAGGTGGTATCTGTTGCTAACTACGCTGCGGGTTTTAGGATTAGGCGGTTCAGATTTTCGGGAGCGAAGAACTCAGGCAATGAAACCGTTCCCGTGATTGTGCCGAGAAAACGACCTGTCTCTTTTTCATTACCCCGCAGTGCGTTAAAGAGATGGACCAATTGAGTTGGTGGCGGTTCGAGTCGTGCCAGATTGCACGTGTGTTCGAACATTGGCAATACCTCTTCATTGCGGCGGCGCTCATACTCGGCCAACGTGCTCAACATCTTCTGACCGCCTGAGAAAACAGCATCGAGCGACTCAGCAAGCATTTCAGCGTGACTGAAACTGTTGGTGATACCCTGTGCGGTGATCGGATCTTTGTGATACGCAGCATCGCCAACGAGTGCCCAACCTAATCCAAACGGTTTGCGCAGAAAATTTGGCAGAAAGCCGGTTCCTGCAAACCGTTCTTCACGCTTTCCTCCGTCAATACGTTCCGCGAGTGCTGGAGCATGCTTTCTGATCTCGTTCAAGTAAACAGCTTCGATGTTTGACCGGACGTTTTGAAACTCGCTAACGGGGAAAACCACAGTAATCATGGTTAAGCCGTCATTTGTCTTATCCGCCACAATCATTCTGTTTGGGCGAACGTAAAGCTCAACTTTATCAAGTGAGACTCCACTCCAATAGGTGTAGTAGTTACACGTCAACATGCCGCGATCGAGATATGCCGGCGCTTGAACTTGTTTGGCTACTATTGAGCGTCCACCATCCGCACCTATGACAATGCGTGCCTTCTCTTCAACCAGCGATCCGTTTTGATCGCGACCGCGGATGCCGGTGACTGTAGTGCCGTCAGTAATTAATTCTTCGACTGAAAACCTTTCGCGTAATTCCGCACCAGCAGACACCGCTGCCTCAACGAGGATCTTGTCGAGAACAGTACGGCGTGGAGCGTAGGCTTCGGTAACGCCTTCTGCTGGTGGAGGCGTACCGATAAGAGCGAAAGGCCCCACGTCAAAACTTATCTTTTCGGTTGGGGGACAGTTTGATGCTCGAACCTTGTCGAGTAACCCCCAACGATGCAAACGCGCCACTCCTGGTTGATGAATATGGTGCGTCGAGATTGTGTCACTTGGAAATGCGGCTTTGTCGAGTAACAAGACGCGGTAACTCTTGCGTGCGAGCAACATCGCCAAGGGGGACCCAGCGCACCTGGCGCCCACAATGATTGCGTCGTACATATTTTGACCCTTTCAGCAACGCAAAAGAGATCGTCACTGAAAGGTAACGCGTAAATTGGGTGGGTTTTGGGTCATAACAACATTAGCAATACAGAACAGAGGCGTAGTTCTTATCTGTGCCTCTGCGTTCTCTGTGCCTCTGTGTTGCAATTAGTGTCTTAGAACCTGAGAACTCGATCTAAACACGGAGGCACAGCGAACACAGAGACACAGAGAAGAGATCTCAGATCACGAACCAAAATACTCATGATCACCGCGGGTCATAATTGACCTGGACATTGGCGGAAAAACCGGTAACACCCGAACGCGTTATGCGTGGGCAACCACCGATGGAAATTTCCCGGAGACGAGGGAGCGTTTGAAGGAAGGGAATTCCTGCGTCGGTTATGAATTTGCATCCCTCAAAAGACAGTTCTTCGAGTGAACTGATGTTGCCGAGCAACTCGAGGCTTCGATCGGTAATTCGCGTGTAGCCGGCATGATACTTTTTGAGGTTTGGCAAGCTCACGAGGTGACTCGTAGCTACGTCTGTGGTGTCACGGCAATACATCAAAATCAATGACTCGATTTGATGGCTGCGTCCAATGTGGCGGAAACCATCGTCACTAACGTCCATGGGCATCAATTCTCTTAAGGCGAGAAAATCTGGCAGTGCTGCGAGGGCCGAGTCGTCAACAAACTTGCAACTGACCGCCAACCCTTTCAATGCGCGCATGCCCGCCAACGCCACAAAGCCGGGCCCGCGCAAATTCGGACACTCGCGTCCCCACATGTATTCGATTGTTTGTGATCTGCTTAATGATCTAAAACCTTCATCAGTCGCGACAGTGCCCTGGCCCTGCAGCATGCGCAGTTTCGGGAGCGCGGCCATATGTCGCATGGCATCGTCGTCGCACAACTCACCCTGGCAACCGAGATAACCAAGATTCGCAAGGCCGTTGAGCGCTTGAATATCGTTGCCGTGCAAACGCGATGTGTGCCAGAAAAAACTTAATCCAAAAACCCCATCGAGACCCTGAAGACTCTCGAGACCTTTCCTTGTGAATGGTCCATCGATTAGAAGATTGGTAGGTTCACCAGTGAAAGCCATTAGTCCATACTTAATTTCCCCACCTTGCCAACTCTTGAAAGTAGGAAACTGGTGAAGCTGCTGAAGACCGTCATCGGTGACGTTCTTTCCTGTTTTGAATCGAAGCAACTTTGGTTTGCCGGTAAGCGCCGAGATTGCACCATCACCCACATTGCAACCTAATAGATCAACTTCCTCCAGTTGATCGCAGTACTTTAAGTTCGAGATCCCTTTATCAGTAATGTTCGCTTGCCAAAACATTTCGAAAACGCGCAATGCACGCAGTTGGCTTAGAGGCTCGAGGCCGCGATCGGTAATCTGACCGCCCAGGATCAACTCACGCAATTGGGGCATTCGAACGAGATATTGCAGGCCTTTGTCAGTAATACGCTTTGATCCGTCGAGATTGAGCGACGTTATCTGTTCAAGTTGCGAAATGATTTCCAGATCTTCGTCACCAATTAGATTGGCGGAGTTAATCTTGGTTACTCCCAGCTCTTTGATAATTGCGCAAAGATTCTCCCAATCCTTCCTCGACATTGGTTGTCGTGGCTCGATACTGTTCGTGACCCAATCGACTCGGTAGTAGGGAGGTTTCGCACTTAGAACATAGCGGGACGAACGTAATTCCTGGTTTGTGGCGCTGTTAGATTGAACTAACTCATCCCAATTGGTGAATCCGTAGAGACGGGCGACAAGTAGTTTGGCCTCAGCTAAACTGAAGTTCGGGTCAACTTCAGGCAAACTAAACATTCGATCGCGAATGAAGCCACGAATCTGTTCGATGTCGAGTGAGCTATGAAAAAGATCGTTAAGTCGCGCGACGGCGGTTTCGTCGCCTAAGTGATAAGCGGCAACCAGGTCTTCTGCGATCTTTTCGTGCTGTTCGAGGTTAGGTGCTTGTGATGCGTGAATGTGATGAACCAGTTTGGGCCAGCTATCGAAACCATGCTCACGAGCAAGGACGAATTGCGCGTCGGCGAGGATTGCTTCCGAAACGTTTGGTTTGTATTTGAGAAGACGGTCAGTAGCCGATCGGTCGCCGGTGCGGATTAGCTGCAATAATTCTTTAGCTTGCTTGCGAAGTTGTTCGAGGGAAAGACGAGGTGTGGAATCAGACATTTTGATCTCCTTTCGTTAGTGCCCGTGTCCGCAGGCGGACCAAAAGAAGATCGAAATTGTAGGAATCTGAATCAGGTGGGCTCAGCCCTTTCCGCGGACCGGTGGCGGCCTGTTACGCGAGCGGAATAGTAACTTGGTGTTATGTGTATAGCAACCGCCGCGGATCTCAGATCTCAAATCCCAGATCTCACAGTAGGCGGGGTCCTGAAGGGACCTAAGTAAATAGCCGTGGGCGAGCGGCTTTGCGCGAAGACCGCGGAAGAAGAGCGACCGATCCCCAGACCTTGAAAGGGTCCAATAAGAACCGGGTTTGACCCTTACAGGGTCAGGCACATCCGTCGGAATTGTCCGTGGGCTTCGTCCCGATGAGTCGGGACTCGCCCACGGCTATTAAATTTCATCCTTTCAGGATGGGAGACTTGGATGTGGCTTAAGCCGCGCTGTGAGAAGTAAGATCGGGGATGCCGCTTCCCGAGCGCCTTTCTTTATCAGCCTGATTGCAATTGTGAAAATACTTCTATTCATTCTTACGTCGATTGTGCAGATCGCGGGAGTTGTTCCGGGATTCCTAATCTTGCTACTCGCGCTGAATGGCTTTAGTGAACGCGATGCTACGCCGGCGATTGTGGGTTACATCGTGCTTTCCGTCGCCATTGTTCTCGGTTGTGCGACCCTTTCAGTCTTGACCGCCAAGAAGCTAGTTGAACGAAAGCGATTGAATCAGTTTGTTGCTAGTGTGATTGGCCTTATCGGTTTTTCAAGCCTTGGATTTGTGCTAATTGCAGTGAATCTCTTTCTAGCAATCGGAATCGCGGAACTCTTTCGAAAAGTGTGAGCAATCTATTCAACGGGCTGTGAAGCATCCAGCAACTTAAGAAGCTTGTCGTAGTCCACTGGCTTTACTAAATGTCCATTGAAACCAGCTTCCTCTGACTTACGTCGATCGTCTTCCTGGCCCCAACCCG
>JBKPQV010000133.1:0-27144 GCA_046734235.1 Acidobacteriota bacterium | reverse complement strand
GGCAACGCATCTCCGATGCTGAACCATGCGTATTCCGCTCTATGCTTTCCCTTGAAATCAGCGTTGCGCGGACTCCCGGTCCGCATGAGACCTGGACAAACCGTCGTAACCAGTATTCCTTCTTTTGCGAGCTCTGCCCCTAGTCCTTTTGAAAGACCAACGAGCGCAAATTTACTCGCGCTGTAAGGCACAAGGTGGGGAACTGCGATCTTGCCGCCGATTGAAGAGATGTTAACAATGCGCCCTGCCTTTCTTTCCTTCATTCCGGGCAACACAGCCATAATCGTATTGAGCGGACCCCAAAAATGAGTATTCAGTGCCTTTTCAAAGTCATCGATTGTTATCACGTCCAAGGGCCCAACCTGAATAACACCGGCGTTGTTCACCAACACGTCGATCGCACCAAACGAGTTTTGAATCTGCTCGACCATTGCGGCAACCTCTGTGGCGTTTGTAACGTCACATTTAATAGCCAACACTTCTGCGCCGCGCCGTTCCAGGTCTAATTGCGCGCGGTTAAGCTCTGCTTCATCTCTGGCGCATATGACAATTCGAGCCCCTTCACGCGCAAACTCTCGCGCGAGTACCAAACCCAAACCGCGAGAACCTCCTGTGATGAGAACGGTCTTACCTCGCAAGTCGAAGCGGGTTACTTTGGCAATTGATTTCGCAATCATTAATGCCGTTACGGCTCCTGCCACGCTCAATGCTGTACTTACTCTCATTGCTCCCTTTCCAATTGTTGCCAGGCTAATCATCAAATTAGAAATCCCGGAGGTTGTTCTGGATTGGTAGCAATGTGGGTGCCACAATAAGCGCTCAGGAGATCCAGTTTCGGTGACTAAGTAGACTTCACGAACTTCCTACGGAATTGAACGTGCCTTCAACTAGCAGGAATCAAGTAAATGTTTTGATTCCCGAACGACTTACTACTGAATCGTACGTTATTCAGACGCGGAGAATTCGATTGCAAGGCTTAAAAAGGTTGGGATGAAACGTCGCTTGAACGCAGAGCTCCGAATCGGAACGTCGGGATGGCACTACAAACATTGGCTGGCGGTCGTCTATCCGCCCAGGATCCCAACCAATAAAATGCTTGAGGTTTTTACTCACAACTTTGATACGGTTGAAGTAAACAACAGCTTCTATCAACTTCCGTCGGTGAAGACACTCGATAGTTGGTGCGCTACCGTACCGAAACAGTTTCGCTTTGCGGTCAAGGCCAGCCGTTTCATTACTCATAATAAAAAGTTAAAAGACCCCACAAGGTCATTTGAAAAATTCTTCAACAGAGCCGAGTTGCTTGGGGATAAGCTGGGTCCGATATTGTTTCAATTGCCGCCCAGGTGGAAGATCAACATTCCTCGCTTCGAAAGCTTTCTTAAAGCGTTACCGAAAGGGAACAGATACGCCTTTGAGTTTCGCGACATAAGTTGGTTGACTCAGCCCATCTATGATCTCTTGCGTGAATACAACTCAGCGTTCTGCATACATGACTTTGCTGACATGAAAATACCGCGCGAAATCACAGCCGATTTTACGTATGTGCGGTTTCACGGACCTACCAGTGTCAAATACGCCGGTTCTTATTCGGTAGCCCAGCTTCGCAAGTGGTCGTCATGGATTGTCGAGAAAAGACAATCGCTACACGCAATCTATGTCTATTTTAACAATGACCCAAATGGCGCGGCCGTGCAAAACGCATTGACACTAAAGCGTCTGGCGGTAGATAGGGAAAACTGAGTCGAACACAGAAAAGACTAAGAGCTGCGAAGCGCAACCCAAGGTGATTGAAGAGTCTGTAAGTTAACAATGCGTCTCCCCGAACGTATGTTCGTTTTCACTTCCGATGCTATTCAACGCGTTCATTCAGGTAGTGAGCCACTCACAACTTCAAAAGTAAGGGCCGTCGAAAATCCAATCGCCGGCCCTCATCAAATCGCAAAGCACTTTTACCAACGATCTATCTGGCTTCATTCATCCTCAAACGGTCATCCAACTCCTCGTCTTCATCATCTTCGCTTCCCGCCATCTCCTCAGACTCTAGTTCAGACTCATCGTCGTCAAACTCTGCGCCTGCACGAGGTTCGTTTCTCTCACGTTGATCGTTTCTGGGTGATCGGTTTTCCATTTAACCCCTCCTTGATTTTATGAGCGCCAGAGCGCAGCCATTTAATTTTAATCAGATGGAAAATTAGTGTACTCCTTACTTCTCGTCTGTACGTTTCAATACAGATGTTAACTAAAACGAGAAATTCACCGTGCGTAGTATTTTTACCCCGGTGGCCAGAGCGGTTTCGCAAGTTCTTTGTTCCATCGCTGCCAGTCTGCGGTCAACTCCTTAACCTTCTCAGGATGTGCAGGGGCAAGATTTTTCTTTTCCCCAATGTCCGCTGCAAGATCATAAAGTTCCGCACCTGATAGATCCTTGAATGTGGAAGGATCAGCCTCTTTCAATGGACCATCGCTTGTCTTTACGAGCTTCCAGTTGCCTTTGCGTATTGCCATATGATCACCAAGACGCCAGTACAGCGCCTGGTGCGGCCAGCCTGACGATTTGTTTGTAAGAAAGGGAAGTAGATTCACACCATCGAATTTCCACAGCGATTGCGGTTTCACCTTGGCTGCCGCTAGTGCTGTCGGCAATACGTCGAGTTGAATCACAGGGCGAGTGTATGTCTTGCCTTCCGCGAGATGGCCTTTCCAACGAATAATGAACGCCACACGGATGCCGCCTTCCCAAGTCTGCCGTTTCGAACCCCGCAGCGGTACATTGCTTGAGCCATTGATCGTTGTGCCCGCCATAGTCGGCCCGCCGTTGTCATTCAAAAAGAAAATCAACGTGTTGTTTTCCAGATCTTCCGCCCGTAAGGCAGCCAGCGTTCTCCCGATGCCATCGTCCATGGCTGACAGCATCGCAGCGTAGGTGCGTCGTTGCTCGTCGGCGATATGCTTGAATCGCGCCAGATATTTGTCGGTCGCTTGGAGTGGTGTGTGAACGCCGTTGAATGCAAGATAGAGGAAAAATGGCTGCGACTTTTGTCG
This sequence comes from Acidobacteriota bacterium, assembly GCA_046734235.1. GTDB lineage: Bacteria > Acidobacteriota > Blastocatellia > Pyrinomonadales > Pyrinomonadaceae > PSRF01. Next base: position 24,099 of record JBKPQV010000133.1, on the reverse strand, counting down.
CTTGATGAAATCTACTGCGCGGTCCGCTAATACGTCGGTTAGATATGTCGTCTCCTTTACAACCTTTCGTCCATCAAGGAGAGGGTTGCGACTCTCGGCCTCGGCATCGATATATGAATGACTGTGTCCCAGAAATCCGAAGAACTCATCGAACCCGCGCGCCATCGGATGAAACTTGTCGCCGAATCCAAGATGCCATTTGCCAAACAGCGCCGTTCGGTAACCGGCAGCCTTCAAACGATCTGCCATTGTGGTTTCAGCTAGAGGCAGGCCGAAATCGCTATAGTCCGGAGACATATCAAGGTTGAACTCATGTCCGAACCGCTGCTGATAACGTCCCGTTAGAAGTCCCGCTCGACTGGGGCTGCAGTAAGGCCCGCTGACATACGCATCGGTAAAGCGAATTCCACCTCTTGCCAAAGCATCGATGTTTGGCGTGGGAATGTCCTTGCTTCCATGAATACCAATATCTCCGTATCCCATGTCGTCGGTGACGATGACAACGATGTTTGGAGGCCTAAGCTGCGCCTCGGCAACTGAATGACCAAAGCATAGCAAGCTGAGGACGATGCCGACGGTTGCGAGTTTGTTTGAAACTGGTTTCATAGTTTCCTCCCGCAGATTTCCCGCGCTCTCGTTAAACAAGATCTCGCGGAGTTAATTGAGGGACGCGCGCTTCATCCTGATTGTTAGGGGTAGAATCCCCTGGGTCCGAAATCACCAGTTCCTCTTGATTTCGAACTTCGAAAGATGATACTTACCGTCTTCGAATTAGCTTCACGTCCCGAATCTAATCTTAAGAGCGCTTGCAAAATTCTCCACTCCGGAGGAGTGCCATGTTTATAGCACCAACGCGCTGACTGATCGGGCACTCCAGCGGAGTGCGATGTTAGTAACAGTTTGGAACGAAACGCCGTAAGTAAAGCGAATTCGTAAAAGCACATGGCACTCCCCCGGAGTGCGAATTCCCGCGGGACTCTAAGTCATAAACATCTCACTCCTCCGGAGTGCGGAAATGATTTTTGCAAGTGCCTCTTAAGATTGTTTTGTCCTTTTCATAGTGTGACCTTTCCCAGGAGCGAACAATTATGAAGACCCGACTTACCTTCCTATTCATTGCCGTCCTGATCCTGTTGCCATCGAAATTATTGGAGGCCCAAACCCTACGCTACAACTACAGGTACATGTGCAAGGGTGAAAGGATAATTGTGGTGCGCTGTCGTAAAGACAGCGATCAGCCTGGCTTTGACCCAACACCACCGGAAAAGGACTACTGTGCGGTTGTTTATCCTGATCGTCCGAAACAAGGTGGAATCCAGGTAGAAACAGTTGAACTTCGCGCAGAAGTTATGAAAACGCTTCAGGCGTGCGATGCATTTGGAGCAGGAGCATCACGACCAGCCAACACTAGCTCGACGGCGTCCTCGGTTAAAACCACGACTACAAGTACAACTGCGGGTAGCGCTGAATATTATCTGGCAGAAGGAAACAAGTATCGCGAGGCCAAGGATTACACGAAAGCAGTTGCGTCCTTCAAACGAGCAGTAGCTCTCAAACCGTCGCTGACTTATGGGCATTTCTATCTTGGTTACTGTTATTACACGCTCAAACAATATCAAGATGCTTTGACCGCTTTTCGGGAAACCGTACGACTTGAACCAAATGACAATTCCTATCATTACTGGGTTGGGGTGACGCACTATCAAATGAAACATTACCCAGAGGCGCTTTCGTCGCTTCAGCAAGCGATCCGAATTAAAGCGGATGATGCGTATGGCCACTATTGGCTAGGCCAGACATACGCCAATGGATTCAAGGAATATGCAAAAGCTATCAATGAAACCCGCGAGGCGATTAGACTGAAGTCGGACGATCCTGTTTTCCATAACGGTCTTGGCCTCTCATATGCGTCCCTTGAGCGTTTGGAAGACGCTGCGGCGGAATATAACGAAGCCATTCGTTTAGACCCGAACACTGGTAGTTATCGCAACAATCTCGGAATACTCTACGTCGAGATGGGAATGAAGGAGAAAGCACTGGAGACTCAACAAGCCTTGCAGCGAATTGACGCAGCACAAGCCAAGGAATTGGGCGAGTACATTCATGCCATTTTTCCCGACGAGTTTAAGGATGAAGGAATACTTTCTTATGCGATCGTGACTGGTGCCATTAGTCCGGGTGCCTCATTGCCACTTTACCGGCGCGCCATACTGCTCAAACCGACCCCAGAAGAGTTGGCCAGGATCTATTGCGGTATGGGCGACGCTTATAAGGAGCTGGAAGAAACAGCGAGCGAGGCCGCCGCGTACAAACAAGCTGTAACGATGTACCAGCGTTTGATACAACAGTATCCTCGGAAACCAGACCTCCAGTATTTTCTCGGTCATTCGTATCTCGGTCTTGGTCAGAAAGAGCAAGCGGTGATCATTCAGAAGCGACTCGTCAGACTAGATCCGAAATATGCGAAAAGCTTACTTGATGAAATCAATGAAACTAAGTAACTATCGCCCTCCTCATTCTCAATGGAACAGATCTTAGCGACATTGACCTGGTAAGTTTTGCGTAGCTAACAGCTTCAACATACTGCATGCCAAGCCCCCAATGGACCTGCATTAACTCTCACATCAAACAGCTTTGTGCTGTCGTCGCGAACATCATCCTGCTTGCCTCAATAACCTGCGCATCCGATTCAATTCGCTTCAAAACCTGGAATACAGAAAACGGTCTGCCCCAAAACTCGGTCATCAGCATTACGCAAACCGCTGATGGATATATCTGGATAGCCACCTACGACGGCCTGGCAAGGTTCGATGGCGTTCGTTTTAAGGTCTTCAAGAAACTCGACACGCCAGAACTGCCAACTAACCGATTAATGTCACTTCTGGTAGACAGCGCTAATCGGTTATGGATCTTGACCGAAGACGCCAATATAGTTGTCGTCTATGAAAATGGTCGGTTCACCCGGTTTACTCGAGGCAAAGATTTTGAGGCTGATCACGTGTCAGAGCCGTGGCGCTTGAAAAAGTCTCAAGTCGCATTTCGGGCCGGGGACAGCGAGTACGCTTTCGAGGGAGGAGTGTTTCACCGCCGCGATCGTTCGGTTCCGCAAGACTTCCCTAAACTATTCTGGGACGAATCAGGTTCAATATGTATTGAAGGCGGCGACGTCGTTTATTGCGGCAAAGACGGAAAGTTGGATCCGGACACCCAGCTAAATAACCTAAAACGTGACAGCGCAGTCATTGCTGACCGGCTATCAGTCGAAATCAACGGTTCGTATTGGTTTCTGTTCCCAGACGAAAGATTAAATACACATTTGTCACGACTAAAGGATGGCAAATTAACGGTCTATCCTATCAAAGCCGGACGTGTAGTCCCTCATCCTGATTTTGCAAATACCAGTTCGTTACTGCGACTCGATCGCAGCGGCAATCTTTGGATCGCAGATTTCGAAGCTGGGGCCATTCGCATCGACCGAACAACAATTGAAGCAGCTGATCCGAAAAAATTCCCCTTTGAGACAATGACTCCACAAATGGGGTTTACCGACGGCCGGATACGGGATCTATTTGTGGATCGTTCTGGTAATCTCTGGTTTGGTAGCGAGAAAGGTCTACATCTCCTAAAGGATACCGTGTCAGTTAAAGTGTTCTCGAAAGAGGACGAACTTCCTTCCGAGAATATCTATTCCGTAATCCAGGATAGAACCGGGACGATTTGGTTTGGCGCATGGGATTCCAGTCTGGTTCGCTATCAGGGAGGAAAATTCTCAACTGAACCTTTTGACCTGGTGTCGGCACTTTTTGAAGATCGCGATTCGAGGCTTTGGGTGGGCAATACGGGAATTCAGTATCGCGAGGGAAATAAATGGTTGGTCCCGCCTAACGATCCCCTGGGTCTGCCCTTACCCGGTATCGAAATCAACACCATAACGCAGGATAGATCCGGGCACATCTGGTATGGGGGCGCCGGTGTTGGGATAGCCCGCTACGATGGAGCGTCTGGAAAAAGGTTTACAACGGCAGAAGGCTTGCCCAGTAATTCCGTTACATCTTTTCTTCAGAAGGCTGATGGGACGATATGGGTGGGTACGACGAGTGGCCTTGCGCGTTTAGATGGGGACCGATTTACTTCGTTCACGACGGCCCATGGTCTCGGTGGGAACTACATACGATCTTTGTATGAAGATCGCAGCGGCACCTTATGGATCGGTGGCTACGATAGTGGTATTACTCGATTCAAGAACGGCGAGTTTAAAAGCATCACCAGCAAACAGGGTCTTTTCTCCGATGGAGTATTCTGCATACTTGAAGACGACGCTGGCTGGCTATGGATGAACAGTAACCAGGGAATTCATCGTGTGAGGCGCCAGGATCTCAACGACGTCGCTGATGGAAAATTGCTAACAGTAACGTCTGCCTCATATGGTCCCGAAGACGGCTTGAAAAACGTCGAGGGTAATGGTGGAAAGCAGCCTGCCGGGATAAGAGCTTCCGATGGCAAGCTCTGGTTTCCAACAGCCGGGGGACTCGCCGTAGTCGATCCATCTCTTGTACAAGCTGAATCAGAGCCGCCTCGCGTTCTACTGGAAGAGATTCTCATCGATCAAAAGGAAGTTACTTACCCGGATCGTAAAGTTACTCTCACTCCGAAGCAAACTGATCTGGAGATCAATTACACGGGGATCAGCTTTATTAATGCGGAGCAGGTTCGTTTCAAATACCGTTTAGATGGTCTGGACAATCAATGGATCGATGCGGGCGTGCGCAGAACTGCGTACTTTAGCCATCTTCCATACGGTGAATATACTTTTCACGTACTCGCTGCAAACAGGGAAGGTGTGTGGGCAACAGCGGATGCATCTATTCGAATAATCGTTGAACGCCCGTTTTATCGAACTAATGGGTTTTACGGACTGGTTTCGCTCTTACTCGTGGGCTTAGTTGGGTTTCTTTATTTCACTCGAGTCAATCAACTTCGAGAGATAGCAAGCGCCCGTGAAGATTATGCTCGACAGCTGATCGAGGCACAGGAACTTGAACGAAGCCGCATCGCAATGGAATTACATGATTCACTTGGTCAAAGCCTGGCGGTAATTCGCAATCGAGCACTGCTGGGATTGAGCGCTCCCGAAAAGCATGAGCGTCTTGTCGATCAGATGAAGGAGATTTCCGAGGCATCCGCCGCGGCACTGCAGGAGACTAGAAATATCGCTCGCGACCTGCACCCGTACCAACTTGAACACCTCGGACTGGCAACGGCAATACGGTCGCTGGTGGATCGTATCGAGGAGGCCTCTGACATAAAGTTCGCGCTTGATGTTAGGGATATAGATCCAAGTCCCGCGAGTGAAGTGGCGATCGCTTTCTATCGTATCTTGCAAGAAAGTCTTAGTAACATAATTAAGCATTCCGGCGCCGCAAACGTTTCTGTGTCACTGGTGAACTCTTCAGGAAATCTCGAACTCAAGATCACAGATGACGGACGTGGCTTTACGCGCAGTGAGATACGCCAGGGTCTCGGAATCAAAGGGATCGAGCAGCGAGCTAAGATGATCGGAGCCGAAGTAACTATCGATTCTGAACCTGGAAAAGGGACGCGAATAATTCTTTTGTTGCACTCTAAATAAATGACAAACAAGAAGCGAATCGTAATTGCTGACGATCACCCCATGTTCCGATCGGGGCTGCGCGCCGCAATTGAGGGAGACCCTTCATTTAGTGTCGTGGCGGAAGCGTCTGACGGTGAAGAGGCGCTGCATGTGATCCAACGTGAGTCTCCCGACGTAGTCGTGCTTGATATCAATATGCCAAAGCTCAGCGGTTTCGCTGTTTTGACCGAGTTGAAGAAACGCTCGATCGATGTCATTAGCATCATGCTTACAATGCACGACGAAGAAGCGATGTTCGCCAAAGCCATGGAACTCGGTGTTCGCGGTTATGTTTTGAAGGACAGCGCTGGTGTTGATATCGTGAATTGCATTCATGCTGTATGCCGCGGGCAGAATTATACGAGCGCTGCAATCACTTCTTATCTCTTCAAGCGTGCCTCCTCTAAAACAGCGCCGACGGGACTGGAATCACTCACACCTGCAGAACGAAATATCCTTAAGATGATTGCCGAATACAAGACCAGTCGCGAGATTGCTGAAGAGCTGTCCGTGAGTATTAAGACAGTGGAGAATCATCGTACAAACATCAGTTCGAAACTGGGTGTAAATGGCAGTCACGGCTTGATCAAATTTGCCCTCCGTAATTTGTCTGACATTCTTTGAAGTGTGTCCGATATGCTTCAAAGAATGTTAGACACACTTCAAACCGTAACCACTAAGACACCAAGACTCTAAGACACAAAATGAGAAAACTTCCGCAGTGGATGTGTCTTTGTGTCTTCGTGCTTTTGTGTCTTCGTGATCAAAGGCTGTCGGTAGAGAACCTCACGTCGCTTCTTAAATGACAAAGCGACATAAAACGTGCATCTGGGTACTTACACCTAGATGAAAAGTGTGTAACTCCCCATGCAAAAATGAGGAGTTACGCTCTGTTTAGGCCCTCCTTCCTCTGCAAGAATCCGCCCATCGTTAATTCGCCTTTTTACAAACAAATGATCCTGATTGCCGATGACAACCCTGAGATGCGACAGGTGATCGCCAGCATGCTAGAAGACCTTGATGGAGAGATTGTCGAATGCGCGGATGGCAACGCCGCAATCGAAAGCTATGAAAAGAACCGGCCAGAATGGGTGCTTATAGACATAAACATGAGACCACTCGATGGCCTATCGGCGATGAAGATAATCCTCGAACGCCACCCGGAAGCGAAGATCGTCATAGTCAGCCAGCACCAGGACGTCCGCACGCGCAGCACTGCGATGTCGCTGGGTGCTCATGCATTTGTCGGCAAGGGAAATTTGCTGAATTTGAGAGCCTTGATCAAGGGAGAAATTGTGAACCACCTAACTGCCTCAGAAAGTTAGAGGCTTCATGAACTAAGTCACTTCAAGCCCAGGAGAAAAGAAAATGAGACTAAAACTGTCCCTATCTAATAGTCGAAATAAAACAGAATTCGGGAGCCGGCGGGCGACCCGATTATTCACAATCTCCATCGCTCTTTGCGTAATGCTATTGGCAGTCGTACCTTTGGTTTCTGCTCAGGATTCGTATCAACCGCCCACAATCGCCGATTTGGATCAGTTTCGGCTAGATCTCATTCAGGTATCGCACCAACTGCAGCAAAATAGTGAAACGTTCAAACAAAACAAGTTCATGCGTGGAGAGTTGAGAACGAATCCCAGGTTTAATGCGGCGCCATCATTGGCGCAGGCTCAGCAGCAGCTTCAGCAAATGAATTACGAAGACCTTGCTGTTGTACACAGGGCGCTCAATACTTTGGTGCCGGGCTGGCGCGATCTGCCAGTGCTGATAAGCAGGATTGGAAGAACAACGAGCAAGTTGACTGGTTTGTTAGCGCCCAACGCGGTAATCACCCCCGATAGTTGCAGTGATGCTGAAACCCTCTCCGGTTCTTATTCTGATTTGGCTGCTCTAAGAGGGGCTGAGCTTGGATTTCAGGCAGCCTACGAAGGCATCCCAGAACCAATTAACCTTTCTGTACTGACCACTTTGTGGCTTCCAGCTGCCGTAGCGAGCAGTACCGGAGAACAGCTTCTCAACATTAAGAACCAATGCCACAGCGACGCGGACGTAGCCGAAATCAAATCGAAGATTGACACAGTGGAAACCAGGGTCAGTGAGGTTGGTAATTCGATCAAAGAGAATGACAACGATAACACCGGCAAGATCCTAAGGGCGTTAGACGATCTGGGCGATGCTACAACACAGATTATCGCAAACGACAACGCAAACAAGACGACGATCGTAAATACGATCAGCAGTTCCAAGACCGAAATCATTACCAACGATAACTCGAACGCCGCAACGCTTAACCTCAATTTGACGAACGTCAAAAACGAGGTCATCAACAACGCGAATACCAACGCGACGAACATCATCAACAATCAAAACGCAAACGCCGACGCGCTCAAGAACCTCATGTTAAGAACACAGATCGAGGCGGATCTCGCGGAAGCTGACAATGCGTCATACGTAGGATTCTACGTAGCCCCTGAGGCAAAAGGCGGTCATTTGGAATTTGCTCGAGCAATTGTTGTGGAAACCATTGCAAATCTCGCGACCGGACAGGTAGCTGCAAAAGCCAATGAGTTTTTGGCGCAGTCTGATGCAGCCAGAACAGCTGGCAACTTCAAAGCGGCCTATCAATTATTGCGTAAGGCATACAAGACGGCGGTGAGTTAGTTTAGATAGTGAGTTAGTCTTAGATAGCCAAAACAGAACAGGAGCGCAGCGACTGACTAAACCAGGCAACCTTAAGCTTGGCTTCAGCCGCTGCGCTCTTTTGCCTATTGAGTCATGCCCTTTAGTAACCCGATCGTTTTAGACACGTACCTTGGTCCTGGGAACGCAGTCGTCGTCGCCTTCCACCTTTTATTAGCTTTCCCATTTCTTGGATAAGAACATGTCATGCATAGAGTTGCGCACGAAGGTTAGTGTTGGCCAAGCGGACAGGCGAGGACGACTGCGGTCCCAGCACCAGGGTTAGTGTTTAAGATAGGGGTTACTAAAGGCATGAACAAACGGAGCACTGACAATTAACTACTTGATCGTCAATGCAGCTTTGAAAAGTTTATTGCATTCTCCTTCGAGTACTCCTCCAACGACGGAGCAACTTCGAAAAGCACTAAGCCGAGCAATCTCGTCAGCTCGGATATCTATCGCCCACCAATTCAAACTCTTCAAGAAGGGAATCGACGAACCAAACACAACTCGACTGATTCCTGACCACGCAACAGCACCCTGGCACATTGCGCAAGGCTCTGCGGTGGTATAGAGCGTCAACTTGGTCCAGTCGACCTTGGGATTTAACGTTGCGCATTTGTTGATGGCATCCATTTCTCCATGCCACGTCGGATTGAGGACAGAACGATTCCACCCCTCTGCAACCACAACGCCTTTCTGCTGGTCCACTAGGAGCGCTCCGAAAGGATACTTCGGTACGTTGCCCGCTAAGCGAATCGCTCGTCTCATGTGCTGTTCATCTTCAGTTCTTGTGGTTGATGCTTGAATATCGCCGTGGTCATTGGTACCACAGGCCTCAACCATTTTCGTTGCATAGTTGCCTAATGTCGGTATGAGAACCGCTGATGAAAACAGGTTTTGAAGCAAAGTTCGTCGCTGCATAAGTAGCTCCTCAATGAAAATGTTCGATAGGCTTTAGCTGGTCGGCTTTGAAGTGTCCGACAAGCTAAAGAGGTTCTTGCAAAAATCAGTAAGATCGGGTTGTACAAATAGTGTGAAAAACTCAAGCTTACGGTTGGGATATTAGTGTAAGTTCGTGTGATTTCGTGGATCGCTTCTAACTGCAATAGAACAGCCGATCCACGAAATCACACGAACTTACACGAACAAAGGGGGATCTGAAATTCTCAATTCGTCCGACAAGCTGAAGCATATCGGACCCTTCAATGCGACAAGCCCAAGCATGTCGAACGCGCGCACATTTGATTAGATTTTTCAAGACTTGTACGTTATAAGCGTCATCCGGTAGATAGTTTGTTAACGCATCCGGGGTCTGCTGCGTCTGAACCATGATTACTGAATAATGCCGCTGTCTCCTTGGCTGAACGGTGCCTTGCATACTCGTATTCTACGCGAATGAGCCGACGAAGAAATCAGCATAATAGTTCGAAGCAGGTCCTACTGTGCCAAATCAGGTCGAAGTTAAATTCAATGCGTGCTCAATATGAAAGATTGACCTCCATGACTAGAAAAAACTTCCTGTTCACGTTTGTACTGATTGTGTTTCTTACCAACACAACCCTGGCCCAGGTTCCCGACAAACAGAAGGTTATTGCTGGTGCTGAGCGTGCCTTTGAGAAAGTTACCAAGACGTACGTTGCGCCTGGTCCCGGCTGTGCGGCTGCCGTTTCACTGAACGGAGAAACAGTGTTCGAAAAGGCATTCGGGCTCGCCGACCTGGAACACAATATCTCCAACACACCGCAAACAATTTTTGAATCAGGTTCGGTAGCCAAGCAGTTCACAGCGGCAGCGCTCGTGCTGCTGCAACAGGATGGCAAACTCAGTATTGATGACCCGGTGAGAAAGTACATTCCGGAACTGCCAGATTACGGTTCGCCGCTCACGATCAGGCACCTCTTAAATCACACTGCGGGTTTGCGTGACTGGGGAACAGTTCTGAGTCTGACTGGCGTAGGTCGTGGCGATCGAGTCATCTCTCAGGATTTAGCACTGGACGTCATTACCCACCAGAAAGCACTCGACTTCAAGCCCGGCGCCGAATACTCGTATTCAAACAGTGGCTACAACCTTGCTGCGATTATTGTTGAGCGCGTTTCGAAGCAGAAATTTCCCGCATTCGTCGAAGAACGACTATTCAAACCACTTGGGATGAGCAACAGTTCATGGAGGGACGACTACCAGAGAATCGTTCCCGGCCGTGCTCAAGCGTATGCACGCCAGGGGCCCGCAGGACCATGGCGATTGAATATGCCTTTCATGAATGTTTACGGAAACGGTGGGATGTTGACGACGGTGGGGGATTGGATGAAATGGAATGCAATGCTCGATTCAAAGTCGCTTGGTGAGCCACTTGTGAATGCGCTCGAAACTCGAGGGGTGTTGAATGATGGCCGAAAGATCGCCTACGCACTCGGACTCACAGTCGACACTTACAAGGGATTGAAAGATGTGTCGCACGGTGGTGCTACTGCCGGCTATCAAACGTTTTTGGCTCGTTATCCAGGCAACAAGGTGTCAATTGGTGTCATGTGTAACGGCACTTCACCAAGTGCAGGCGGAATTGCCGCAAACATAACCGACGAGATCTTTGGACCATATCCTGAAGCAGCAAAGACCGAACCCATAAAGGTTGCAGACGACGAGCTGAAAAAATTTGTCGGGATCTGGCGGAATGAAAAAACACATGGTCCGGCAAGATTCGTTTTTGAAAACGGCGTATCTCGTTGGATGGGCGGGCGCGTTACACCGATGGGTGGCGGGCAGTTTAGTGCTGGTGAAAATCAATTGAAATTTACCCTCGACAAGGAAGGGAAGCCGACCTTTGCTGAAACAGTCGATTCGGACGGTGAAGTGAGACGGTTCGCTCCTGAGCAAGTGTGGAAGCCAACGGCAGAGGACCTTGCTTCATTTAAAGGTGAGTGGTTTAGCGAAGAGGCCGGGGCAACATTTACTGTCGCCGTCGAGGGTGACAAGGCCTTTATTAAACAGCGTCCTGTTTCGAGTTTCGCGATGGAGCCGCTTTATAAGGATCATTTTGACGTGCAGGGATTCGTTGCCTGGTTTACTCGCGATCAGAATGGAAAGGTTACTGGCCTTCACGTCGGAGCGTCACGTATGCGCGACATGTCGTTCGTAAGAGTGAAGTAAAGAAGATCGGGCAGATTCGGAGCTTCGGATTCATCCACCGATTACGCCGATTACGCAGATTTCTTCCGTGAGTACCGGGCAGCAGCTGGACTGTCAAGGAGGGCTTGTCTCGGAATTCCTCAAAGTGATGTAAATCTGCGTAATCGGTGGATAGTCTGTTGACAATTCTGCTCAGGATTCCGTACGCTCCCAAGCATGTTGATTCGAATTCGCGAACAAAATGTGGAGAGGCTCCGGGAGCGTGCCCACCTGATTCGCGGAATGAAAGATAGATAAGCTTAATTTTTTAACTTAAGTGCCGTGAACCAGCGTTTAGAAACGCTTCGGTTCGCGGCTTTTCTGTTAGTACTCGCCAACCAGAGAACAACCCAACCAGCCGAAGCCGTTAAGACCCTCTACAGTAACGCGCGTTTTCGTTTCACCAAATTTTCTGGAGGTGAAACATGGAAACACGGCACCAAAGAAAAATTAGATTGGCGCAAAACTTCTTGCGTGATCCAGCGCTGGTCCGACGACTGGTCGGGATAAGTACTATTGGACCATCCGACAAGGTTTATGAGATTGGCCCTGGAAACGGGATCATTACTGCGGAGCTCGCAGGCAGCGCCGGACGGGTTATCGCGATCGAAAAGGACCCCGAGCTCGCTTGTCGCTTGCGCGAGCGGTTTCGTGCGCTCGAGAACGTTGAAATCGTTCAAAAGGATTTTCTCGCTTATTCCTTTCACACTCGTTTCGGTAACGGTGCAACCTTCTCTGCGGTGAGGGAACAGGGTTCGCAACACAAGCTGTTCGCGAACATTCCGTACAACATTACCGCTCGAGTTCTACGCAAGGTCATCGACGAGCGAGCTAATCTAAGTGCTGTATACCTGATTTTGCAGAAAGAGGCGGCCGAGAGATTTTGTGGGTTCCCAAGAGAGACGTTATTCTCGATCCTGGTTAAGCCCTTTTTCGAATTCCAGATCTTGTTCAGATTAAGGCGAACCGATTTCTGGCCCGTGCCGAATGTCGATTCAGTGTTGCTTTCAATTAGACGACGTGCTCGACCCCTACTTGAAACACGAGACGTCGGTCCTTATCGTGACTTTGTGCACTACGGCTTTGGTAGCTGGAAACCAAATCTTAAATTGAGCTTTAAGAACGTCTTTACTTACAAGCAATGGAAACGATTGGCTCGTGGCCTCCAAATTCCTTTAAATGCAACGCCCACGGAATTGAGCTTCGAACAATGGTTGGGTTTGTATTACGGTTTCAGAGACAGGCCTGGTCACTCTCGTTAGGCATCGCGTTTGCAATCGTGTATTGATCATTCCCGAAAAACGCATGGCATTGTCAAAATGCCTCGAACTATTAACATACAGGAGTGTACGTAAAATCATGGCACAGACATCGCAAGCAAAAGCACAGACAATGCGGGCGGTAGCTCTCGACGAGTTTGGCGGCCCCGAAGCACTGAAAATACAAAACTTACCCATCCCACAAATTGAAGACACGGAGATTTTGATACGGGTCGAAGCGGCTGGCGTAGGGGCGTGGGATCCCATTGAGCGTGAAGGCCGATTTGTCGAGATAATGGGAGTCAAACCAAAATTTCCATATGTGCTTGGCACTGATGGTGCGGGTACGGTCGCGGCGGTTGGTGAAAAGGTACTTGACTTCAAAGAAGGCGACCGTGTTTACGCAGCAGAGTTAGCAAATCCTAAAGGTGGCTTCTACGCACAATACACGGCGGTTAATGCCGATAATGCTTCGCTCATTCCCGAGCGGCTCACAGTTGAACAAGCAGCGGTTTTACCGAGTGACGGATTGACTGCACTGACAGGTTTACAAAAAGTACTGGGTTTGAAATCAGGTGAGTCGCTGATGATCTACGGAGCGAGTGGCGGCATTGGACACCTGGCTATACAACTTGCCAAACGTCTCGGTGCGAAGGTGTTCGCCGTTGCCTCTGGTGACGACGGAGTGCAGTTTGCCAAAAAACTAGGTGCCGATAGAGCTGTCGATGGACGAGGCGAAGACGTTTTGGAGGCAGCCAAAAAGTTCGCGTCCAATGGAATCGATGCTGCACTTGTTACAGCAGGCGGCGAAGAGACTGATGAAGCGTTGTTAGCAATTCGCCAGGGAGGACGCATCGCGTATCCGCATGGCGTAATGCCTGAACCAACTGCACCTGAACATGTCGCAATTGAGGCCTACGATGGAGAAACAAGCCCCGAACTAATCGCCAGACTTAACGAGTTGATCGGTTCTGGCCCATTTGAAGTGCACGTGGGAAGAACGTTTCAGCTGGAAGAAGTCAGCAATGCTCACAAGGCGCTCGGTGAACATCACCTGGGCAAGATTGCATTGCGAATTCAGTGAGGGAATTAAGGATACCACCTGCTTCAGTCCCGACGACTCGGGATGGAGTTTCAGGTTCGCGCTAGGATACGGTTGCCGAGTGAGGATTAGATACCACCTGCTTTAGTCCCGACGACTCGGGATGGAGTTTCAATTTTTCGCTAGGGCCGTGCTTCTGGGGGACGACTAAGATACCACCTGCTTTAGCAGTGTGGAGTTTCAATTTTTCGCTAGGGCCGCGCTTCTGGGCGACGACTAGATACCACCTGCTTTAGCAGCGTGGAGTCTCAATTTCGCGCTAAAGACCGAGTAAGCAGCAGATCAGTAGCGAGAAACTGAAACTCCACGCTGCTAAAGCAGGTGGTATCTTTCGCTTGCAATTGAGCATTACCTAGCGAGAAATTGAGACTCCACACTGCTAAAGCAGGTGGTATCTCTTGCTTGCAATTGAGCGTAACCTAGCGAGAAACTGAAACTCCACGCTGCTAAAGCAGGTGGTATCTTTCGCTTGCAACTTGAGCGTTACCTAGCGAGAAATTGAGACTCCATGCTGCTGAAGCAGGTGGTATCTAAGTTCTATCGCGGATCATGACTCAACCAACACCCAATAACGATCAAAAACTCGTTGGAGTTATCTCAGACACGCATGGTCTGGTGCGTCCCGAGGCCATTCAGTCGCTTCGGGGTGTTGACATGATTCTCCATGCTGGCGATATCGGAAATCTGGCAGTCCTCGAAACATTGAGAACAATTGCTCCTGTAATTGCGGTAAGAGGAAACAATGATAAAGGTGATTGGGCCGAATCCCTTCCAGATTGGGAGGCAGTAGAAATTGGCGCCGTCTCAATCTACATGCTGCACAACGTGAACGAGATGGACATTAGGCCAAGTGCGGCGGAGTTCCAGGTAATAATTAGTGGTCATTCACACAGACCTAACGTGGAGAAGCGACGAGGAATCCTTTACCTGAATCCCCGGAGTGCTGGTCCAAGGAGATTCGAGTTGCCAGTGAGCCTTGCGCACTTAAACATTAAAGGGACAAACGTGGTCGCGAGCTTGATCGAGTTATCTGTCTGATGAAACACCGGGCCAGAGTCTTCTATTTCTTAACCTCGGGCTTCTTGAACCAGGCGTCGTCTACCTTGATATTCAATCTATACTCAGAAATGTTTTGCTGAAGAATCGTTCCACCCCGCACTTTCCGCACGACGAAGGGTAACTTCACATCGCCGACCTTCCGATAGTCGTCAAAGTCGGTGGTATTAGGGAGTGAGCCAAAGTACGTCGGCGTTTCAGAATATCTTCGAGTAAGTAAGCCGGTGCTAACGTCGAAGTATAGACGTTCGACCAGGCCTTCAGGTCGCGTTCCCTGGACCACGTAGAACTCACGCCCATCGATCCGTTCGCGTCCAATTACGTCCATACTGTTGAACTGCTCTTTGAGGTTGATGTCGCTGTTGAAGACCCACTCGCGCCGAACCTGCACGAGTCCATCGCCACTCATATCAAAAATCCCACTTGAATTTTTAACCCAACCACGATTGCCATCGTAGGCCTGTTGTACTGAACCAGCCGGGGGTGGTAGCAATCCGGTCAAAAGTGCTTTGTTGGGAGCTGCTTCATAAAACTCGAAACTGCCTTGAAGGCCAGCTACTTCTACTGAGCCTTTGCGCACACGTGTGGTGATTTTGTTGAGCGCTTGAATTCCGCCAAGCTCCTTGATGTACCGGTCGAGTATCTCCGTAACAGTCGGCAACAGTTGTGGGTTGTCATTAGCGCTTTTTTTAGGAAAAGGTGTGCTGATCGATGGTAGCGGCGGAACTATCACAGGCTTGGGCTTGCCGCGATGGCATGTTGCGCAGGTGACGGATATTTTATCGCCAAAGTTTTTGTTGATTTCATCAACCATCGTTAACATGCGCCGCGCAGTTTCCTTTGTGGCCTTCTCATCCTTTTCCATCGCGGGCGGTGTATGACAGTAGGAACAATCAACGCCGAGCGAGGCGGCCATGAATGACATGGCGCTTTGCAACTGACTCGCCGGCATATTTTTTATCACTTTGATGTTTTTGAACGCTTGCTCAGCGGTCTTCGGCTGCTGCGTGGCCTGTTGTGCACTGACCTGCCTGTCGCTAGTTAGCTGTGAAACCAGTACGCAAGATATCGGTGAGACAATGGCGAGCGATGCTGCAATGCGCCGGAGAGTTTGAATTTTCATGTTGAAATCTCGCTTTAGGTTTAGCAGTGCTGAGAAGGAGAGAAAGTATCAGCAAATGTCGGAGAGGAGATGTGTCTAAGGTAATGTTTCGAGGTCATGATTTGACCATGACCTGTGAGGACTCAACTTCTCGCTAAACACAGGATTACAAGATTGGCAAGATACCAGCTGCTTCAGGAGTGGAGTCTTGTCAATCTTGTAATCCTGTCACTAGCGGGCAGTTGAGACTCCACGCTGCTAAAGCAGGTGGTATCTTCTAAAAACCGAGCTCGCGAGCCTTTAGCGCTGCTTGAGTTCGATCGCGAACATCTAGCTTACTGAGAATATTCGTGACGTGATTCTTCACGGTTCCTTCAGTTATGAATAGAGCCTCGGCAATTTCGCGATTTGTCGATCCCTTGGCGATCAGCCGCAGAATTTCGTGTTCGCGATCCGACAGTGATTCGATTCGCGGTGCAGAATGCGCTAGCCGATCAGATAGACGCGTGAATTCCGCCAGCACGCGAGTCGTGACTGATGGTTGCAAGAACGACTCACCACGCGCTGCCGCCCGAATCGCAGCAAATAAGTTTTCAGAGGCGGCGTCCTTTAACAGATAACCAACCGCGCCGGCACGCAAACAGTCAAACACGTACTCGTCTCCATCAAAAGTGGTCAACGCAATGACATGGCAGTCAGGTTGGGTTGAGTGTAAATGGCGTGTGGCTGCGACGCCGTTCATCACTGGCATTTGGAGATCCATCAGAACAACATCAGGCCGAAACGAGTCCGCTAACTTAATCGCCTCTTCACCATTCGCCGCTTCGCCGATCACTTCCAGATCCGGCTGAGCAGAAATCAGCATTCTGAGAGCTTCACGAAAAAGGGCCTGGTCATCTGCTAACAAGATTCGAATCATTCCGGTAGACCTACTTCCAATGTGAATCCCTCGTTAAGCGCAGTGTCGATTCTCACCTCGCCGCCTAAGTGTTGCACCCGCTCGTGCATTCCGACCAGGCCAAAGCCTTTCGTCACTTGCGTTGATCCTACACCGTCATCGTGCACCTTCAGCCAAACACTTTCTGTCGAGTAGTCCAAGGTCACACTGGCAGCAGATGCTTGTGAATGCCTGCGAACATTTGTCAGTCCTTCCTGGGCCGCGCGATATAAGGCCAGTTCCGCAGAGGGAGACAGGTTACGCGGCGTGCCTACGAGTTGGAATTCAGTCGGCAGGCCGGACACGCGGGACTCTTCAATCAAGCTGTTCATCGACTCGATCAGCGAACGCGATTCAACTGGAGATGCACGCAACGATGTTACAGAACGTCGAACATCAGCCAGGCCTTGCTGTGCCAGTCCCTGTGCTTTGCGAAGTACGTCAATACTTCTTTCACGATCTTTTTCGAACACAGCCATCGCGGCCTCGATCTGCACGATAACTACGGTCAGATAATGTCCGAGGCTGTCGTGAATCTCTCTCGCCAGGCGATTGCGCTCCTTAACTGTGGCAAGTTCCTCAACCTGGTCAGCGTATTGGCGAAGTTTTTCGTTCGCGTTTTTCAATTCTGCGAGTAATCGTTCAACTTCGCGTCTTGCTCGCTGTTCTTTAACTGCGAGCTCGGTAATGACGACTACAAAAACGATCCCGGCTAAAAAGAAAACTGCCAGTACAGATCCGGCCCGCCATCCACCGAAGATCGCCATCGGAACAAACAGGATGGACAACATTATCGCGCAGGCGGCAAACATTAGACGCCGGGGTAACAGCACGACCGCCTGTCCGACAACCGGCAGCATCGCAAACATGATCACGGGTGACCTTACAAGGAGTAGTAGGGGACCGCTTATGAGGATCTGAATTGCTACGTAGGCGAGCGATCGTACAATCGAGTCCGCTCTTCTGGTCCAGGCGTAGCCGAAGACGCCGTTTAGTAGATAAGCAGCAGCCAGAGTAATCAGCACGGCAGCTCTTACCGTGCTCATCCGATTCATCGAGTAACTCGTGGTGACCGCCGCTGAAAAATAGGCGGCGAGCGTCACGATTAAGAAGCCAAGGGAGTGGAGGCCCAATACACGGCTTCGATCGGAAATAAGAAGGGCTTTCATCGTGAAGGGTAGATTACAATCGATAGGTGTTCTTGTTAATAATGAGTTTTGCGCAAAAACCAAATCATATCCGCAAGATATCTCCGGGCGTTCGAGATGAGTCTCAATTTCCCGCTAGAACTGAGTCCTTAAGTTTATAAGATAGCACCTGCTTTAGAGACCGTGGAACAAAGGCAGTAAGACATAAATCTCCAATTGTGTGAGCAGTTCGTGTCTTTGTGTCTTCGTGCCTTGGTGGTTAAGTGTTTACGAAGGGGTTTTTTCCCTATGTGTGCTACTGCACAGACACACGCGATTCATGAGTCTCTAATGGTCTTGTCCGGCAATCTACCTTTGAAGCGAGAATCAGCCTGGTTCGCATCTAGTGTTTTAATTGGCTGCACACTTTGATCCCGACCATCTCTTCGACGTAGAACAAGCAGAAGCGCCGGCTTCGGCGAGATCAAAGACCCGCTCTTCGCAACGCTAAACACTACAGGGCCAACATTCAACAGGAGTTCTAATTATGAGGACTATTAAGTCACAAAACAGAATCCGAATGGCCGCTCTGGGGTTTGCGGTGCTGTTTGGAATGGGGATATCACCGAGCACGAGTGCGCAGGTGCCGAGTCAGGATGATCGTTACTCGCAGGAGCGAAACCGCGAAAGCACATATGACCCGAATCATCGTGGTCGGAATTGGGAACGCTACGGGAATTACGGCGGCTCCAGCGAACTGCGAGAAACAGCGCTGAACGCTGGTTACAACGCAGGCGCTAACGAAGCGCGACGTGATCGCGAGACTGGTCGTTCCGCCAATTTGGGTAGTCAAGGTTCTTATCAGAGAGCTACGACAGATTACAGTCCTCGGCTCGGTGATCGGGAACTCTACCGCCGGTACTTTCGAGAAGCATTTGAGAATGCATATAACGCGGAACGTTACGATCGCTTTAGCGATGATGCCTCTGGCAATCCTAACCGTGGGAGCGACGGCAAGCGGAATCGCCGTGGACGCAATACGGATGGTTACGGCAATTTTGGTGGCTCATTCCAGTTGCGACAGACTGCTTTGAATGCAGGGTTCAATGAGGGAGTAAAGCAAGGTCGCAACGACCGGAACAAGCGCGAACGCAATGGTTATGAAAACCGAAACATCTACCAGAAAGCAACGAAAGACTATAGTTCTGGCCTCGGTGATCGGGATATATATCAGCGCTACTTCCGCGAGGCTTATGAGCACGGCTACATCGATGGTTATGGCGGGCTATAGGAGTTAATAGTCCACATTCACCCTCTGGCTGAAAACCAGGATCCTGAAAGGCCTCACCCTTTTCTCGATGTCTAATCGTGAAAGGAGTTGGGAAAGCAGTGAAAGCAATTGACTCAACAGTTCTTAAAAAGGCGGGAACAAACCCGGAGACAGACTGCGAGCTAGCTATCCCTTCGGAGTTTGTCGGACCAAGTGCAAAAGAATTGATTTGTTTGATTCAAACCAATCCTGGCAGTCGCCATTCGGCTGTGGTCGAAGAAAGCTTCGCGAGTCTGTTGAATCGCGGATCTTGTGAAGAGTAAAACCGCTCAATTTTTTTGAGGGCCAAATGATGCCAGTTGTGTGACCTGATCTTCTCGTCGAAGCAAGCTGGCGAGATCGACAGCTTCCTGAATAGTCATTAGATCGCCGTCGTCTCCGTCTCGGAATCTGACTCCGCTAGCACGTATCTCCCAGTCCTCATGTCCTTCGTACTTCCGCTGGTTGAAAACCTCTACAGCCTCATACCCACTGACTGTGGTGAACGAGAGCAGGAGTACTTGAATTCTGTTTCGCTCGCGCGTGGTTTTCTCGATGGCTTCTCGAATTGCTTCCCGATCGGGAAAATCTTCTGAAATTGTTGGTGGCTGTTGACGCAGCCCGGGTTGCAGATCGTAGAGGCGGCCCCGGTACTCATCGAGTAGCGCGAGATGCTGTTTGCACAGCTCGATAATGTTTTCGCTGGTCGCTCGGTCCAGTGCGTCTTTTGATACTTGTAGCTTTGTTTCTAATTGCTTGTACAACATGAAGCCTTCCTAACCAATGACTTACGGCGATTCTCTGAAACTGAGACTTGCCACTATTGCTCACATAATGAGCCCCCTTACACTGCGCTGTCTGTGCGCTATCTCACTTAGGGAATTTAACCCCTCCAAGTTAATGAACTGGATTATCTAAAATGGTTTTCCCGAGAGGATGGAGCCTTTGACATATAGCGTCTGGAAGCGTAAGGTCGAATAGAACCGAGACCAGCTAACTCCATTCTCAGCTCCTTCTGGACCCGCCAGATCGTCTGAAACCTACAGCTCGACTACCAAAAAGTTCAGGGTGTTTTCGCTTGTTGTTAGTTTGCCACTATTGAGCGTTCGTTAACGCACGCAATAATGGTGGACCAATGTCCTGCCTCGCAGAGCCCACTCCCGGTAGCCAACAAAAGAAGGAGAACTGAAGAAAGTTATGACGACCAATATCCAACCACTACACGATCGTGTGATTGTTAAGCGCATTGATGAAGGTGAGCAGGTGCGCGGAGGCATCATCATTCCTGACACCGCGAAAGAGAAACCTCAGGAAGGTGAGGTCATAGCCGCCGGGCTCGGTAAATATCGCGAAGACGGATCGCGCCAGCCAATCGATGTACATGCAGGCGATCTCGTGTTGTTCAGCAAGTACGGCGGGGCAGACATCAAGGTTGATGGTGAAGATCTACTGATCATACGCGAGGAAGAGATTCTCGGAGTCATCACTCGCGCAGGTGCGGCTGCCGGCGGCAAAAAGAGCAAATAGGTTTGGCATTACGCGCTGCTTAGTTAGCGCGCGGATGTTTCATGACCTGTAAGACCAAGAGGCGTGCATAAAAATTTTGATAGGGGAAGAAGGCAAGACTATGGCAAAGCAAATAACGCAAGGTGAGGGATCGCGAGCGGCAATTTTGCGCGGGGTGAACCAACTGGCAGACACAGTCAAAATCACACTAGGACCTAAGGGGCGCAATGTTGTGCTTGATAAGAAATACGGCAGCCCCACCATCACGAAAGATGGCGTGACGGTAGCAAAAGAGATCGAACTCAAAGATGCAACGGAGAATATGGGGGCGCAGATGGTGCGCGAAGTGGCATCGCGGACCAGCGATGTTGCGGGCGATGGTACAACTACTGCCACCGTGCTCGCGCAAGCGATTTTCCGGGAGGGCGTGAAGACCGTGGCTGCAGGCGCAAACCCGATGGCTTTGAAGCGCGGTATCGATAAAGCGGTCGAACGCGCAACTCAAGAGATTAAGAAAATGTCGAAACCAGTCACTGGCGATATGATCGCGCAGGTCGGCACGATTTCGGCAAATGGCGACGAAAGTATCGGTGAGTTAATTGCCGAGGCGATGAGCAAAGTTGGTAAGGATGGCGTTATCGAAGTCGAAGATTCGAAAACGATGGAGACAGCTTTGGAAGTTGTCGAGGGGATGCAATTTGATCGTGGTTACCTTTCACCCTACTTCGTCACTAATGCGGAAACGATGAAGGCCGAACTCGAGAGTCCGGTCATTCTCCTGTGCGAGAAAAAGATCACGTCGATGAGAGACATGTTGCCGCTTCTTGAACAGGTCGCCAGGGCGGGTAAACCAATCTTGATTATCGCGGAGGACGTGGAAGGCGAAGCGCTCGCAACTCTCGTAGTAAACAAACTGCGTGGCACGATTAACGTTGCTGCGGTGAAAGCACCCGGCTTTGGTGATCGTCGTAAGGCGATGCTTGAAGACATTGCGGTTCTTACAGGTGGCAAGGTCATTAGCGAGGACCTGGGGATCAAACTCGAGAACGTCAAGCTTGAAGATCTTGGCAGCGCGAGGCGCGTGACGATCGACAAAGACAACACGACTATTGTAGATGGCGGTGGCGACACTAAAGACTTGCAAGGTCGTGTGAAGGTTCTGAAGGCTCAAATTGAAGATACGACGTCCGACTATGATCGTGAAAAATTGCAGGAGCGATTGGCAAAGCTAATCGGTGGCGTTGCGATCATCCGCGTTGGCGCAGCAACTGAAACCGAACTCAAGGAGAAGAAGGCGCGCGTTGAAGATGCAATGCACGCGACTCGCGCTGCGGTGGAAGAAGGCATCGTACCAGGTGGTGGCGTGGTGTTTATTCGCGCCGCCAAAGTGCTTGACAAATTCCTCGCGCTGGAAGCAGACGATCAGGGGGACACTGACGAGCAAATCGGTGTCAACATCGTCAAGCGTGCACTGGAAGAACCGCTACGTCAGATTGTCCTCAACGCCGGCAAAGAGGGTGCGGTTGTTGTTGAGCAGGTTCGTCGCGAGAAGCACCCAAACTTTGGCTACAATGCAGTAACTGAAAAGTTTGAGGACTTGGTAACAGCGGGTGTGATTGATCCCGCGAAGGTGACCCGTTGTGCATTGCAGAACGCCGCGTCAATCGCCGGGCTAATGCTCACAACTGAAGCGCTTATTTCTGAGCTACCGAACGATGAAAAGTCACGGGCATTACCCGGCGGCATGGACATGTAATTCGTGGCAAATTGGCAAGGACTTCGTTGGTGTTTCGGATGATTTCGAGGATCGCTTTTTCGGTGCACAACAGGCGATCCACGAAATCACACGAAATAATACGAACAAGAAACCTGAAGGTTACCCAAGTTTTGACGTTGGTCTCTTAAGTTAAGTAGTCATGATCCTGTGGCTCATCATCCGGCGTCGATGAAGGGAAGTGGGGGCCAGCGAGCGACGACCGAATCTGGCACTGATTACAGAATTGGAGGCGGATGATGTGCAACAGTTTCCCTGTCCATCGAGTTTGCCAATAGCAGGATGGCTCCGCTGAAAAGCAGCGTGTCGAAGAAGAAGTTCAGCGCAACCACATCTTTTGGCGCTGCGACGAGCATCGGCAGGTAAATCCACAACAGAGTCAGTAGAATCGTCAGTCCCAAAACCGTAGCAGCCAAGCGCGCCTTCTTGTTCAAAAGCAAACACACAGGCGCGAGAATCAGAATGACCCCAACAAAATAACTGAGGCCAATTCTCCCCGGGATCCAATCGGGAGTGAGCTTCTGCAGCGGAATTCCTGGCACGTATTCCGGGTGCAGCAGATGCTCAATTCCGTAGAATAGCGAGGGAATACCGACGAAGAATCGCGGAATGACGGCCAGGACCACGCTGGGCCATGCGCGCGATGGCGGTCCTTGCCGATTGCTCGCAGACATCGCGAACGCGAAAGCGCCGCCGCTGAAGGCGAGTTGTCTCAGTGCCAGCGCCCAAAAGAATCTGTTGCCTGGATGCGCAATCGTAGCTGGCATGTCCATCACTAATACAAAGATCAGAAACGTGATTCCGACCAGTATCGCTGCCAGGCGTGCCTGGACGAGAGTGGTGATACTGATGGCCGCGCAAATAAAACCTGCTCCCGTTAGATAGACCCAAAAAGTGTGCGCGGGAATCCAGCGTGGACTGAGAGATGCAACATCTGCAGTGAGGGTGAAATGCTCAGAACCAAAGACGGCCAGGGGAATCGCAAAGAAAATCCGGCCAAACGGCATGATCTTGTCGGCGCCACGTAGCTGCGGCAGTTCCGCAAAAATTTTAACGACGCCAATGATGAAAAGCAGCGTCGCAAACACATACATCCAGAATACGATCGACGACATGCCAAACGGCACTGCCAGAGCAGGTATGACGATAACGAACTGTTGAATTTGCAACGTTTGGACCACCTTTTATCGAGTGGCAGCCGGGATAAGCTAATGTGTCCGATATGCTTCAGCTTGTCGGAAAGAACAACGAACTTCGAAGACAAACGCCGACAAGCTGAAGCATATCGGACACATTAGCGGATCGGGACTGAACCCGGTGGTATCGCACTTTTGTGTAAAGCTCTTTAAAGCTCAATCACCAACCGCACCTTCAAGGCTTTTGATAATTCGGATAGGGTGGGTGATCAGGAATCACGACAGGAG
>JBKPQV010000132.1:0-4180 GCA_046734235.1 Acidobacteriota bacterium | reverse complement strand
GGGATCTGGATTCTAGGCGTTGCGCTTGGGCCCACCCGCTACCGCGAGGTGGTACCGACCTCATCCAACCAGGTGGTACCGACCTCATCCAACCAGGTGGTACCGACCTCATCCAACCAGGTGGTACCGACCTCATCCAACCAGCGACCCAATCGCTGCCGCCACCGATGATGGTGGTTTCGTCCCGATGAGTCGGGGCTATCAACTTACATGCTTTCAGGATGAATCTTTGGTTGCGGCTTCGCCGCGCTGTGTAATCTGTGGCTAAATGCTTTCTTGAAAACAGAACCTAAATCTTGGCAACGGACTAGAATCGGAATAGAATGTGCCCCACTCTCCCTTCAGAATTTTTCGGTATCTCATCACCATGGATTACTCTAAGCAACATTCCCGCACACCTAAAAGACTATTAGCCCTGCTGCTTGTGTCTTTTGCTGTACTTACCGGCTTACCCAAATCGAGCGCTTCGACATCGCGTGCCGATGATCCCAGCCCGGCGCAACTCATCTTCGGAGCGCCTTACCGGCAGACAAACCTGGTCTCTGATCTGCCTGGGATCGCTCTCGTAGAAGATCGACTTCTGAAAGCTCCTTGGGGAGTGGCGGCATCACCGACTAGCTCTTTCTGGGTCGTCAACCACAAATCGGATACGGCAAGTATTTATACGGGCGATGTGAACGGTAGTCCGTTAGTCCGCGGTCGAGTGCGTTCAGTTCCGATCCTTAATGTCCCAACGCTCTTGCCGGCGCCGACGTTGCCAACCGCAGTAGTCGCAAACACAACCAATGATTTCCTTTTGAGGTTCGACCAATCATCCCTGCCACCCCCACCTACGCTGTTCATTTTTGCGACCCGGAATGGTGGCATAAATGCTTTCGCAATGGGCGAAGCAGCTGCCGT
Organism: Acidobacteriota bacterium; assembly: GCA_046734235.1. Taxonomy (GTDB): domain Bacteria; phylum Acidobacteriota; class Blastocatellia; order Pyrinomonadales; family Pyrinomonadaceae; genus PSRF01. The sequence goes on along the minus strand of JBKPQV010000132.1, from coordinate 3,280 downwards.
CCCCGTGCAATTTAATTCAGGACACGACTACACAGGCATTGCCATTGGCACCAATGCGTCTGGAAACTTTCTCTTCGTCGCTGACTTTACGAATGGCCATATAGATGTCTTTGATAAAAACTATAATCCCGCTTCCGTGCCTGGCAACTTTGCGGATGCAACCGTCCCAGCAAATTTCCACCCCTTCAACATCCAGAATCTTGGCGGTTCACTCTACGTAACTTACGCAGAATTCCAGCACGTCCATGATAATGATCGTGGCTTCGTTCGTAAGTTTGATACAAACGGCGTTCGCGACGCGGCGTTTAAGATTGATAATGGCCCGGTGTTTGCACCGTGGGGAATGGCCATCTCGCCGGCAAACTTTGGACCGTTTAGTAATGCATTGTTGGTTGGAAATTCCCGCGTCCTGGGAACACCTAATGACTTTTCTATCAATGCATTCAATCCCGCGACAGGTGCGCTCATCGGCAGTATGGTTAATGAGGGCGGAGGCGCGCTTCAGATAGATTTCCTGCGGGCTCTTATTTTCGGCAATGGTGTAAATGGCGGTGACCCAAACACACTCTACTTTTCCGCCGCCAGCAATCCCTTTTTTATACAACAACATGGGTTGTTTGGATCTCTTAAACCTGCCTCACTACCGAACTCGACCATAAAGTTTAGCGCGCAGACCTACTTCTCCCGAGAGGGCGACGGCCATATCGATATCACTGTTGTGCGCAGTGGTGATGTCTCTGGCGTAGCGACCGTGAATTACGCAACGGTTGACAGGGACGGCTCGCAAAGATCTAACTACGAGATCGCACTTGGCAAACTTACGTTCAACCCGGGAGAGACCAGCAAGACTTTCCGTGTATTGATTGTTGACAATAACCTAATCGCCGGCGGCGGTTCCACAGATGTCCGGCTTGTCTTGAGCAATGCTACCGGTGCAGCGCTGATAGATCCTAGCCAGGCCACTTTGTTTATTACGGACGATGAGTTTGATACACCTCGTCAACCTCCCAACATAGTCGACGACACATCATTCTTCGTTCGTCAACAGTATTTTGACTTTCTCAATCGTGAGCCTGATCCTGCCGGATTTGATTTTTGGCGCAACCAAATCAATTCGTGTGGGGCAAATCCACAGTGTATTGAAATCAAGAGGATAAATGTCTCAGCGGCTTTCTTTCTCTCGATCGAATTCCAGCGTACGGGAATGCTTGCTTACCTGACGGAGAAAGCAGCCTCCGGTGAATTGCCGACCTATGGTGCTTTCATGAGAGACGTCCAGGCGTTGCAAAAAGACTTCGTGTTTGGCGCTCCGGACGCACCAATCCGACTCGAAGACAACAAGCAGAAATTCTTCAACGAATTTGTCACGCGTCCCGAGTTTGTCGCGAGATATGAAAACATGACCAACTCGCAATTCGTGACGACTCTCTACAACAATGCCGGGGTCAGCAACACGATTGCTGAACTCTATATCGCCAAACTAACCGGCGCTCAGGTAGTGCCTCCAACCAGTTCAACAGCAACGGGTCTTGTCATCCTGCGTCAGAATGTAAATGCGCCCTCCGTTTCCGTTTCACTTTATCTAAACGGTCTCTCGAGCACGCAAACATCTGCGCACTTACATGGACCAGCTGGGACGAGCGCGAATGGAAACATCATTGCGACGTTGCCCAACGGAGAGTTTATTGATTTCCAGGTTCCATTCACTACTGCGCAATTCAACAGTTTGAGCGGTGGGCAACTTTACGTTGACGTTCACACAGCGAATTTTCCGGATGGTGAGATCCGTGCACAGCTGCCTCCGAATCGTTTCGACCCAGACATGATCATAATGGCGTTGGATGCAGGGATCATCACCCGCGCCCAGGCTTTACGGCTCGTCGCTGAATCTGAGCGGTTCCGGATGAATGAAATAAACAGAGCGTTTGTTTTGATGGAGTACTTTGGGTACTTAAGACGCAATCCGGACGATCCACCTGACAACAACCTTAACGGTTTCAATTTCTGGCTTGCGAAGCTGAATCAATTTAACGGCAACTTCATCCAGGCAGAAATGGTGAAAGCATTCCTCAACTCGACGGAGTATCGCAGCCGCTTCGGTCTACCGTGAGGATTTCTTCTCTGTGTCTGTGTGCTCTGCGTCTCTGCGTTAAAAATCAGTGTCGTGATCTTAAGTCTTTATTCAACGCAGAGCTTCACTGCTTTTACAAGAAAAAGCAGATAACAAAATGAAACTTGAAATTGAACAAGTTGGGAAGGGTGGCTTGCCCTCGCAGACTCACCATAAACGATTCATTGAGTTGTAGAATTCGTGTCGGATGAGTCAGCGGGGGCAAGCCACCCTTCCCAACTTGTTCGATTCGAATGTTCGTGTTTTGACGTTAGCTACACAGTTTTCAAGGTTGTTTCTAAGAAGACGCCCAAACGCCTCCCTACTTCGCTTCATACAGCAACCTTCCTCTCCGCTTACCTCCAACTAATGCACCTACACCCGCACCCGCCGCGGTACCGATAACAAAACCCGCGACTGCCGGCACCTCATCTTTCTCAGAATTGACATGTACAACTTCCTGCTCAAGTTTTAGACCTCGACTTGCACCAACAAACGTCCCTGCCACCATCCCCACGCCGGCTCCGATGATGGCCATCGTACTCCTGGACCACCTGCCATTTAGTCGATAGACCCTTTGGATGTCTGCTTGTTGTATTGTTGCCTGCGAATCATCACATGACACGGTTAGCTTGCTCCCCGACACACTTACAAACTTGCATTCCAATGTCATACCAACATTACTCTTGTACTCAATCAGAATGTGTTTCCCCCGTTTCAGATCCTGCAACCCTTGCCAATCTGAAACAATTGTTTGTGCTGTTGCCTGCTTTGGATTAGTTGTTTGAGCTTTACCGCTCGGAGTCGTTGTCAGGATCAGAAAACATGCGAGTAGTGGGGCGAGTAATTTAGATCTCATCGTTCTCTCCTCAGGAAATACTTTGATCAGTTTTACACTGATACTTTGTAAGTGATTTCGGTTGAGAGAGAGTGTGAGGATAGGACAGTTAGTTCACTGTCATGTTGGGCAAGAGATTTGGAATAAAGAAGTCGGTACCGTCACGCGGTAGCGTCGGGTCTCCTCGATTCTATAGGGCCTGGGTTCATGATGTGACCCGACGCTTGTATGTTGAAGCATGTCAGTTCCAAAATAACTTTGTTGCCTCGTTTTAGCATCGATGCTTCTAGTGAAGCACTCGGTAAGAGGTGCAGCAGATCGTCCACGACGCT
>JBKPQV010000131.1:0-7382 GCA_046734235.1 Acidobacteriota bacterium | reverse complement strand
GAGCAATCGCCTGTTAACTTCGACTTTGCTCCAGAAAAGATTGCTGACCTAAAGAAACACCGCGTCAGTGACAAGATCGTGGTCGCGATGAAATCAGCGATGGGTGTCGATACCGGCAGCACTAGTACTCCGACTTCCAGTCCTACCTCCAATGCAACACCCAAGCAGTAACTTCACGTCGATTCGAATTCTTGTTGCGCTTGTAATCATCCTCACCGTCGCAGCGCTGGTCTCCTCAGATTTTTGGGGAGTCAGAACTTCCCATGCGCAACAAACTCCAACCAACAGAACCACCAAAAAACCGCAGACTAAAAATCCGGCTTCTGGTGCACAAAAGTCACCCAAAAACGGCGTCGACCAATTAGGCGATGCACCTCCGATTCCTAAACTGAAGGAGAAACCGATCGAGGACATCAATCCCGGTGAGGTGATCTCCGTTGAAACTACTGAAGTGCTTTTGCCGGTGACAGTCCGCGACAACCAGGGACGTTTGGTTAGCAACCTGACACGAAATGACTTTCATGTGTTCGAAGATTCAGCCGAACAACCACTTAGCGATATTTCATTGAGACAGGTCCCTGTCGACGCAGTCTTGATGGTGGATGCTTCGTCGTCGGTTGCGAACAATCTCGACGACTTTCGACGAGCTGCTCAAGGTTTTGCGACGCGACTGGCAACAGATGATCGGCTCAGCTTGATTAAGTTTGATGATCGCGTCGAACTGTTACAAGACTGGACACAGAGCCGTTTTCAATTACAACGAGCACTTAACCGAATTGAGCCGGGTATGTTTACTCGTTTCAATGATGCCCTACTTCTTGCAGCCCGCGATCAATTCACTAAAGGTAAGGCGCGACGTGCGGTGATCGTGCTGAGTGATGGCATTGATAGCGGTCGAGGCACCAGCAGTCTCGAGAATGCGTTACAGGCGCTCTTGAAAGCCCAAGTTACCGTGTATGTAGTCGCCAATACTGAAATATCCCGCGCTTCTAAACGCGCGGAGTTGGACCAACTGCTGGGAGGTTCTGACACCAGCGTCAAGTTTAATCAAATAAGAATCGAAGATCTGCGTGAAGGATTGCGAGTGCTTGATGCGAGCGAGCGACGTTTAGAACAGATCGCCGAAGCAACCGGAGGCAAACTCTACAAACCACAGACCTTTGATGCGTTGGATTCCATCTACGCTGAAGTCGCTGACGAACTTCGGCATCAATACGCGATTTACTACACGCCACTGAATAAAGCTCGAGACGGAGGATTTCGTCGAACACGTGTCGAGATGACAAATCGATCCTACGGAGCCACAACTCGCGTTGGCTATTTTGCTCCGAAATCTTAAGGCTTCTTCTTGATTGAGTAACAATCTGCATAACACGACGGATTACAAGTCCGACCCCCTATCGGAACGCTGGATCGACCTGCGTCTCGTGTCCGCCACACGTGCGATGTTGGCAGGTTCTGCGTTTTTGATTTTCATGATCGATCCGATTGGGGGTCCATACAGCGGTCCGACATACTTAACTCTTGCGCTCTATTTCATCTACAGCTCTGTTTTGGTGTTTCTGTCTATTCGTCGGAGCTACCTTGTCCCAGTGCAATACCTGCATTGGGTGGATATGATCTGGTTTCTGATTTTGATCGGCCTCAGTAATGGCAGTAGCAGTCTCTTTTTCAACTTTTTCTTTTTCGCGATCATCGTCGCGTCGTTCGGCTGGGGCTATCTCTCTGGATTGCAAATCACCTTAGTGTCAACGGTTTTGTTTACTGTGGTCGGTTTTTTAGTTGCAGGTGTCCAGGAAAAAGTTGAGCTGAATCGTTTTTTGCTGCGAGCGATCGAACTACTAATTCTTGGATTCATGATCGCTCGCTGGGGCGGGTTTAGAATAAATCTTCGCAATCGCCTGCAGTTGCTGAAAGACATTACCGTTCTTTCAAATACTCGCTTTGGAATACATCGAACAATTACGGCAATCCTCGAACGCCTGCGTTCTTTTTATGATGCCGATGCCACGCTGCTTCTCATACAGGCCCACGAAGGTGATGACTCAACATATTTAATGTACCGAGTCAGGCGAGGAGCACATGCGACAGGAGCCTCACCTCCCGTAATTACCGCTGACGCGGCTCAACTCTTTTTGCTTCCCTCCTCTCATCACGCAGTGGTCCATCGAAAGGATGGCGAGGGACAGACTTCGCTTTTTGATGTTAATGCGCGGGAGTTTTCAATTGGTGACTCTTCGGTTTGTGATCGAGTTGCCAGCGCGCTGGAAGCGACAAATTATCTTTCAACTCCAGTCCATAATCGCAACCAGCCAATAGGTCGCCTATATGTCATCGGTGGCCCACAGCAATACGAAGACTCCACTCTCGACTTCGTGCTCCAGCTAATGGACCATGTCACACCATTGATTGAAAACATCCGGCTCGTTGATAGTCTTGCCTCTTATGCAGCGGAAGAAGAACGGAAGCGCATCGCGCGCGATATTCACGACAGCGTGATCCAACCGTATGTGGGACTGCAGTTGGGAATTGCCGCGTTGGCTCAGAAACTTCACGGTGGAAACACCGATGTCGTTGATAACGTCGAGGAACTGCTCGAGCTTACCACCCAGGAGCTCGTTGAACTGCGACGCTACGTTTGGGGTCTACGTGCTGGCGAAGAACGACGCGACGTTCTGATACCCGCGATTGAAAGATTTGCCACCCGCTTTTCGTCAGTTACCGGAATCAAGGTTGAAATCAATACACGAGGCAAGATCGAAGTCAACGATCGGTTAGCCGCCGAACTGTTCCAGATGGTTACTGAGGGCCTAAGTAACGTGCGCCGGCATGCACTTTGTGACGCCGCCAGCGTTAATCTCGCCTCTCATAATGGAAAGATTGTTTTGCAGATAAAGAATCGCCGGCCTGAAGCGAGCGGCAGTTTGATTGCAGACCACAGTCGAGAAGAGCCCGTGTTGTTCCGCCCCCGCTCAATCTCCGAACGAGCGGCACAGCTTGGTGGGCATACTAATGTATCGATCGATGATCGAAATTACACGGTGGTAACAGTAGCGATCCCGCTATGAAATGTCCGATATGCATTAGGAGCGCTTGGGGGCACAGAAGTCAGTACCGTCACGCGGTAGCGTCGGGTCGCCTCGATTCTGTGGGCCTAAGTTTATAGTGTGGCCCGACGCTACCGCGTGACGGTACTGACTTCTGTGTCATCGGACGCTCAAGTTTGGGTCGCTGGAACTAATGATCTACACCTGCTACTATCGCACTTCGTAGATAGCCCAGAAATTAACTAGCCAAATCCAAACATGTATGGATAATGGCCGCTGGACAACTCGACACCCAGCTAAAACTGATCAATAAGTATTCGACGAATATGCCAGCCCCCATTCGCATTATGATCGTCGATGATCATGCAGTAATCCGCACCGGTTTGCGCATGCTCATTGAACAAGACGAAACGATGACTGTCGTAGCCATGGCCGGCAGTCCCTCAGAAGCTCTAACCCTCGCAGAAGCCGAAAAACCTGACATCATCGTCCTCGATCTAATACTTGGCGAAGAAGATGGCCTGGATTTCCTCCCTGAACTTTGCAAGGTCAGTAGCAATTCAAAAGTCCTAATCCTTACGGGTGTGCAAACGCCAGAGTCTCACCGAACAGCGATCCGACGAGGCGCGATGGGGATCGTCCTTAAGCAACAAGCGGCAGATCTTCTTTTAAAAGCCATCCGGAAAGTACATGACGGTGAGGTGTGGATCGATCGCTCGATGATTGGCAGTGTCTTGAGTGAGGTGCGCAGCGAAAAGCGTGAAGAGGAGAACCCCGAACAGCAAAAGATCAAAGCTTTAACAGCCCGCGAGCGAGAAGTAATTGCACTCGTTTCAGAAGGGCTGAAGAATAAAGTTATCGGGGAACGACTTTTCATCAGTGAGACCACGGTCACTCATCATTTGAGTTCTATTTACTCCAAATTGGGAGTATCAGATCGACTCGAATTAGTAGTTTTTGCCTTTGCTAACAGCCTCACGAAGAAGACATAAAACCAGTCGTCTGGATTTCAGACTTCCTTCCTCTTCGCAATTTATTTTCCCGGCAGGATCCTGCCTGCTCTCTTTATCGAAACCGCAAAAATCCTGAGCTTTTTCAGGCACATCAGCAAAGACTCTCAATGGCAGCAACCTGCCAAAATAAGCGGTCCAAAAACTGTACTTTCCTGCCACTAAAAAGGGCATCGACCTCCGTTGTCACCAAATTGCAATAAACCTATTCTCCACCTACCAAATTATCTCTTTGAGGTGGTGCCCCCCAGCATGCAAGTGATTAGTGAGCAAAGGTCGACTGAATTTCTTGATGGACATCTATTCCTAACAGAGCCCATTCGATCATCATTTCGTGACGTAAGGTTCATTGAACGCCGCCGCAAACCACGTTTGAATGACTCACTTCCCGCGCGTGTCTGGGGTATCGATAACGACGGCGAAATGCTCGGGTTCGACAGCCAAGTCGACAACATCAGCGCCTCGGGGCTGTTTCTGAGAGTTCCACGTCAAATCAAAATCTCATCGCAGATAAGTTTGGTTGTGCGGTTCATGAATGGCTCAGGTCTCATGGCCGCAATTAGAGGGAAGGTGCTGCGTGATGAAGCACAACTCGATGGCAGTCGAGGTGTCGCAGTGATGATCACGGAGTATCACTTTCTCTAAGAAGGCAGGTTTCCTTAAGGGGTGCTCCTTAGGAAAAAAGCGGGCCACGCCTGGGATCACACAGGCGTGGACCGTTCAGGGGTTTTTGAAAGGTAGTGGTTAATGTGAAAGGTAGGTCCGAGCGACGGTTTGCTCCCCGTTGTTCCACTTGAATCTCCTTTCGGAACCTAAAAGTTTTTGTTGGAATCGCTGGAATGGTTTGAGCCTAGATCGCCCAGAAAGCCTCCTGACCAATCCACCCACAATTTAACCACTGAGGACGAGCTCACGGTCGTCTTCGCAGAAAAAAAGGAGTATTATTATGGCTTCGATTAACTGGCGCAAACTAGCACTCTCGCTGGCTGTGTTTGCCGTCGTAAGTTTGGGGTCGACCTCGCTCGCGATGGCCGACTCGACAGTTTTAAATCTCACGCAAGGCAGTACTTTGCCAAATGGTAACTACGGCACAATCACTCTGACACTTGTTGGGGGTGCGATCAAAGTGGACGTAGCACTCGTTAGTGGAGCAGTAATCAATGGCGGTCAAGACTGCTCCATCTGCTTCAACTCGAGTTTGGCAACGGATCCAAACGTTAACTATACATTGTTAACAGCAGGATATGCAGGAGTGGGCGGCAATACAAATGTTGCTCCCGCCAGTCTGCATGGAGACGGATTTGGTTTTTTTGAGTACGGAGTTAACTACACCGGGCCAAACGGTGGTGGATGTACAACGAATAATCCAAACCCCTGCGTAGGTACTGTTACGTTTACGGTCAGCAAGACGGATGGGACAAACTTCGGAAGCGTTTTCGATCTCATATCTGGCTCCTCTGCGTTTGCTGTTGATATTGTGATAAATGCCGGTACGGCACAGCAGGCCACTGGATTTGTAGGAACTGGAACACCAACAACAAACGTTCCTGAACCGGCAACCATGTTGCTTCTAGGAACTGGTTTGATCGGCGTTGGCGCTAGCTTACGGAAACGGTTTAGGAGATAGCTAGAGCTCAACTAACGGCACTTCGTCCTCGGTAGCTATTTCGCTACCGATTGGCGGAGCGGCTCGAGGTGTTACTATTGTTCGCTCCACAATAGAACTTTGCAAAAAATCGAATGTACACACAACCCATAATCCTTCCCCTTAACGTCGATGGAACGATCTACGCACTCCAGGACGAAAAGGGCGCCATCATAGGGACCGGCACCCGCGAGGTTTGCGAGGTGCTGGTCCATATAATGAATAACCAGGCCTCGAGTGCGCAGTATCGAGAGGCCCCGAAGAAGGTGTTGCCGCGTAGTAATGTGCGCGCGGCGATCGTTATCTGAACTTTTGCGCTCGCCCAGAATTGTTGAGTGCAATTGAATAAGTGCGGACCCCCGACAATGAAAGAAAGTCTTAGCGCCTTTGCAGACGCGTTGGGTGTATTTCGTTATTTTGAGAGCTCGCCAGACTCAGTTGCCCAGCTGGCCCCAACGCAACAGTTCTCACTGAACCCGTTCCAAACTCTCAGACGGGTATCAGGTCGTCTTACCCAACTCCTCCACGGCCGTCAAAAGCCCGAGGAGCGGAAGCGACGGCTGCTAGTTGTTGATGATGAAGAGTCGATCCGTTTTTCGATGGAGGAATATTTCACGCATCACGGCTACGCAGTGGAGACAGCAAAGGAAGTTGAGCAGGCAGAAAGAATGATCAAGACGGGTAAGTTTGAAGTAATCATCCAGGATTTGCGATTGGGGACAACCAAGAATCCTGATGGTCTGACAATTATCCGTCTTGCTCATGAATGCTCGCCGGAAACACGAATCGTCGTGCTGACTGCTTACGGTTCACACGAAGTCGAAATCGAGGCTAAGGCATCAGGCGCAGACGCTTTTCTCAGAAAGCCCCTACCACTCTCGCAGGTCGCTCAGGTTGTAAGAGGCCTGATTGAGTCACCCCGACGTTGGGGAGCACCTAAAGTTAATTGAATCCCCTACATGGATGAATTGCCAGAGGAGTCATCTGACTTGCTGGCAGTGGGTCGACGTCCGGCAGTTCGAAGGGCACTTCCACTGCCGGACCGACCCTTTTTCATTTGTCGAACCCAAGGGACACCTGTCCTGAGACACCTTCATTGGTCATTTTCCATTTTCCATTTATCAGTTGATCATTTTTCAGCCGCTCGGCGCTCATAAGTACAATTCAGAATTTTCTCTACCACGCCTTTAGTAACCCACTCAGAACCTAGACGAGCACTGGTCCTGGGACCGCACGCGTCCCCGCGTGCCCGTCGCCTACACGAACGTTTAAGGACTTTAGTGACCCCAATACTCCCCTTTGCCGAACGGGCACGCGGGACGCGTGCGCTCCCAGGACCAGCGCTCCCCTAAGTTCTAAACGGGTTACTAAAGGCATGGTAGAGAAATTCTGAGTTGTACTTATGGGCGCGGAGCGTGCGGATCATCCCTTTAGTAACCCACTGAGAACTTAAACGAGCGTTGGTCCTGGGACCGCACGCGTCCCCGCGTGCCCGTCGACCTACACGAACGTTTAAGGACTTTAGTAACCCCCAATACTCCGCTTGGCCGGGCGGGCACGCGGGGACGCGTGCGCTCCCAGGACCAGCGCTCCCCTAAGTTCTAAACGGGTTACTAAAGGCATGGTAGAGAAATTCTGAGTTGTACTTATGGGCGCGGAGCGTGCGGATCATCCCTATAA
>JBKPQV010000130.1:0-3572 GCA_046734235.1 Acidobacteriota bacterium | reverse complement strand
CTCAGCGGTAAGCGGTCGTTGCCAGACATCCTCCAACTCTCGAGACTTGCAGAGATAGTCCGTCACTTTCGTTTCCAACGGAGCCTGAGACATAATCGCCTCAAGTGACGGCTTAGGCTTCGAATTGTCTTTTGGCCAGATTCGATGACGCCAGTAAACTTCCTCAATCGCTCGTTGATAAGCTACGCGCTCTGCAAAAGTCAGCATTCTCTGAGAAGCTTTCGCTGGCGCTTCAGGATGGAAGAAAGCCAACAGTGTTCCGGTGATCATCGAGCAGACCGCCGCTGAGCAAAGGACTATCTGTAAACGAAACGAGCCGAGTTGAGCAGCGTGTCTCTTTTTCACAGGCAGATGCTATGGGCGCGGTGTTGGAGTGGGCCGACCTCGTGGAATTGGAGTCGCCCTTACCGGTGGAATCGTCTCACTTGCCGTTGGTGTAGGACTTGGAGAGACTGTGAGAGTTGCTGTCGGCGTTGCAGTCGGTGTGTGAGTCGCTGTTGAAGTTACCGTCGGCGTTGGGGGCGTATGTGTCGACGTTGGTGAACCCGTAGGTGAAAGTGTAGGTGTGGCTGTTGCCGTAACTGTTGGCGTGGGAGCAGGGAAGCAGAAAATTTCCATCGAGCTCAGTGGTGTAACGCCGTCACTAGCATAGCCGCCTGCCAGGTAGATGAAACAAGAGAGGGTTCCGTCGGTTGCGAAATTGCGCCGCGGCGTTAGGAAACTCCCGAATGTTGACCAACCGCGGTGAAAAAACATTTCGTAGGTATCGACCTCACTCGATGGGTTGGGGGCATCTCTGCCGCCGCCCATGACCCACATCTCGTAATCGGTGTCGCCGAGCGGTGCAAAGGTTAAGGCTCGTGTCTCGCCAGTAGCTCTGGGTATGTTGGCAATAGTGGAGATAGAGTCACCTACAGGGTCATACGCAAAAGAGTTGTTGCTATCATGGATCGTGGTACCATCCCAAGTGCTGCCTCCACCCGTGTAGATGCGATCGAAGATGGTCGTTGTGGGTATATAGCCGAGCGGGACAGGCAAGTGGGCGCTCTTCTGCATCCAGATGTTAGTTCCAGGAGTAAACTCCCAAATCTCGTCGGTCATCGCCGTGTTGATTTTGAACCCGCCGAGAATGTATAGCTTGCCATTGAATGCTGTGAAGCCGCCAGGCAAAGTAATCCCATCCGCGTCGCCCGGCCACGGAGAAGCGATCGTTTCGATTGTATCGGTAACAGGATTGTAGCGGAATACGCGATCAGTGGCTGTGGTCTGGTCGCCTGCCGAGCCGCCTACACAGTAAATGTAAGGCGTGCCTGACTCGGTGAGAATACCGCAAGCCATGTTGCTGACCTGGTTATCGGGATAGGTGGCTGACTTGATAGCCCACGTGTTTGATCCCGGATTATATTCAAACGGGTGCGCGAAATCAGTGCCGACGCCATCCATGCTGCGCCCGCCCATCGCATAAAAGTATCCATTAACGTGGAAATAGACGCCAACCATTCGAACGCCGGTACTTGGCATGTCGGGGCCGGGTCGCCAAGTGATCCCAGGAGGACAGCCCATACAAACGAAACCTGTTGGATTGTTCTTTGGCGATGGCGCGCACATCGGCCGCTGTCCGAATCCCAATGGAATCGCACTGACGGCGAGTAATAGAAGTACGTAACACGCGCCTCGAAGAAGATTCGCTTTAATCATTGGGTGGGTTTGCCGGTCACACGCGGCCGTTTCGATGGCGTTTTCGCTGGTTCGACGGTTGAGTTAGTAGCGCCTCGCTGTCCGAGTACGAGTGGGATCACAAATACAGCCGGGAGCGAAAGCAGGTAACAGGCGCCTCGAATAAGCTGCGCTTTAAGGTTTGGAGGAATTTGCTTGTTCACAGAACCCCCACTTACTATCGGCGTACTGATTGTTCTAGCCGCGCAGAAAATGTCGAGACTTTTTCGTTCTTTTCAGAACTTGCCTGTGTGGCGCGGCGGGATCGAGTGATTCAGGCTTCCAGCCTGAAAGGTCGCGCGAGCTTCTCGCCTGCGCTTTCCCCGACCATGCAAGATGCCCGATGGACGAGTCACGCAGGATGGTCGCGTTACGTTACGCTGCAACACGCTTGCGCCAGTTCCCTCGCCGTGTCATTGAGAACGAGCATTGAATGAATACGCCTGAAAATTTTCAGATTCGCACCGCCGGTGCGGAAGACGTTCCGATCGTCTTGGAATTGATCCGCGATCTCGCTACGTATGAGCGCGCGCCGGACGAAGTGGTCACGACCGAGGATCAGCTCATCGACGTTTTGTTCGGTGAACGACGTGTGGCGGAGGTGCTGCTCGCTTTCGAAAAAGAATCGCCCGTTGGGTTTGCCGTTTATTTTTACAATTTTTCTACCTGGCTGGGACGGCCCGGTCTTTATCTTGAAGATTTATTCGTGAAGCCCGAGAAGCGTGGGAAAGGTTACGGTCGCTCGTTGCTTGTTGAGCTGGCGAAAATTGCGCGCGATCGAGGGTGTGGCCGCATGGAATGGGCGGTGCTCGATTGGAATGAGCCGGCGATCAAATTCTATCGCACACTTGGCGCGAAGCCGATGGATGAATGGACTGTGTTCCGATTAACCCGCGAGGAAATCGTGAAATTAGCCGATGCGACCGACACAGCCGCCACTGCAGAACCGAATAGACAATGAGGGTGTTGATGTGGCGACCGGCTCATCCGTTTTAGCCTCGGCGAAGGCGGACGTCTCCAGTTGATTCTTGTTGTGCAGTGAAGTTGTGCACCGAGGCAGCGCACGCTACAACACCGGCAACGAGCACGAGGACGAATAAAGTGGCTCAGGCAACAACAAAGATCGAGGACTACGGATTCCTAAGCGACACACAGACCGGCGCGTTGGTGAGCCGGGACGGCTGCGTGGACTGGCTTTGTTTTCCACGATTCGATTCGCCAGCATGTTTTGCGTCGCTGCTCGGGGACAAGGAAAACGGGCATTGGCGTTTCTTTCCTGACGAAGAGATGACAGCGGTGCGGCGCCGATATCGTGGCGAAACGCTGATCTTGGAAACAGAATTGGAAACGAAAAGTGGCGCGGTGCGCCTGATCGATTTCATGCCACCTCGCGGTGAGAACCCGGACATCGTGCGGATCATTGAAGGCCTGCGTGGCGAAGTTTCGATGCACATGGAACTGATCATCCGTTTCGATTACGGACACATCGTGCCCTGGGTGCGCAGGCGTAAGCGTTTCGAAGGTCTCGAAGCAATCGCCGGCCCCAACGGTTTGATCCTGCGAACGCCCGTCGCCGTGCATGGGAAAGATTTAACGACCGTGGCCAGTTTCACTGTGGCAAAAGGAGACCGGATTCCCTTTGTGCTTACGTGGTACGCTTCGCACAAAGATCCGCCGAGGAAGATCAATCCCGAGCACGCGTTGCGCGATACCGAATTATTTTGGGGGAATTGGACAAAACAGTTTCAAAGCGAAGGCAAATGGCGAGACGCGGTGGTGAGGTCGTTAATCACGCTCAAAGGATTGACCTATGCGCCGACTGGCGGATTGGTGGCTGCGCTCACCACCTCATTACC
>JBKPQV010000129.1:0-2941 GCA_046734235.1 Acidobacteriota bacterium | reverse complement strand
CGCGACATGATTGGAGTGTCTGCTGAGCTCCGTGAGAACTTATGTATTGCTGCTCACCTGGCTCACGTTTCCTACGCCGGCAGGAAAGATCACGATGGTCAGATTGTCCCAAGATTTCGCATTGTAATGGCGTCAGCTCTCGACGAAGAGACTTGTAGACGTGTGAACTTGGGTTACCTCAATCCAGATACTTTCGAATACGAGTCGTTGCGAAATGATCCCGATACACTGATCGTTGAAAACGCTGGTCGAGATCTATATCTGCTGAGAAACTCAGTCTCACCTTAGTCAGCGACGAGATAGCTCTAAATCCCAACGATCGTTTGAGGCGAATCTCGTCCGTTAGTTCGAAAAACGACCAAACAAAAAAAATTAATGCTTCCTACAACAGGAAGTTGTTGACAGCTTGCCAATTTTACGTATACTCAGCGCAAATTTTTGGACGCGTTCGCGTCCACTTTTTTGGCCTTATTAGTTCGGATCACAAACAAACTCAGTTCGAGCTTATTCAAAATAGGATTGCTGAGGGAATCCAACCCTCGCTTGCCAGTTCCTGATTTGACAAAGTAATTCCTTTGGTTAATGCAGTTCTGCGGTTAAAGAGTGGGACGTACCGCAGACACCTGCAATAAATGCGAACCCGACAGAAGCGCCTAGTTGTTAGTCGCGGCAACTATTTTCCAAATCCGACAGTAACTGAAGGCAGTCTTTCTCAAGAAAACTAGCTCCCTTCTAACCCTTCTGTCGGGTCCTTGAACAAAGTGTCAGGCATGACCATGCCAACCATCTTTAGGAGGGAATCAATGAGAAATACTCACCTGAAAACCGTTCTTCTATCATTGGCAGTTCTCCTATTAGCGTCTGCTGCTGCCTACTCGCAAACCATTAGCGGTTCTCTCGCGGGATTAGTAACCGATATCAAGGGAGCGGCGATCCCCGGAGCACAGGTCCAGATAACCAGCCTAAGTCGGCGCGAGGTGAAAACTACTCAGACCGATCAAGATGGCCGGTTCGTCTTCCCCCAGCTCGCGCCTGACATCTACCAGATGCAAGTCGAGGCTAAGGGCTTCAAAGGTTTGAAGCTGGAAAACCTCATCGTAAATGCTAACGACAAAATCTCAGCGCCAGAGATTAACCTGGAGCCGGGGGCGGTTTCAGAAAGCGTCACCGTTATCGCCAGTAATGAACAACTTCAAACTGAAAGTGCTGAACGCGGGGGCGCGATCGTTAGCGAGCAAATCCAAAACCTCGGGGTAAACGGTCGCAGCTATCTTTCGCTGACGCGCCTTGCGCCTGGTGTGGTCAACAACAACAACTACCAGGTTGCAGGACACGCAGGACTCGCAGGTATTAGCGCAAACGGTGCGCGCGCGAATCAAAACAACCTTACGCTCGATGGGGTCGGTAATGTTGATACCGGCAACAACGGAGACCAGCTTGCAACTGTGAGTCTCGATGCGGTCGCGGAGTTTAAGATTCTTACTTCAAACTATCAGGCTGAATACGGCCGATCATCGGGTGCCCAGATCAGTGTTGTTACAAAGAGCGGTTCAAACGAGTTCCACGGCAGTGGGTATTTGTATCACCGCCATGAAGGCCTGAACGCAAACAACTGGGTTAACAATCGTGAAAAACTACCTCGACAATTCTTCCGCTTTAACAACTTCGGTTACACGATAGGTGGTCCAGTTTACTTACCGCATTTTGGTGAAGGTGGGCCAGCGGTTTGGAGTGGCAAAAACAAACTATACTTTTTTGTGACTCAGGAGTTTCAGCGCCAACTGCGGCCCCAGGCGATTAGAAATGTGACGGTGCCGACGGATTTGGAACGCCTCGGTGACTTCTCACAAAGCAAAGACAACAACGGAAATAAGGTCTTCATCCGGGATTACACGAAGAATGCTCCTTGCAGCGCGAGCAATACTACGGGCTGCTTCTCTGATAACGGTGTCATAAACAAGATTCCGCAGAATCGTTTGTATGGCCCTGGCCTTAACATCCTCAGAGTTTTTCCTTCACCAAATCTCGCCGGCGTAAATGGCGCGAATTTCCGTTCACAAATATCTGACTCTTACCCGCGTCGTGAAGATCTGGTGCGCATCGATTACAAACAGTCGGATTCGTTAACCATCTTTGGCCGTTACATAAACAACGTAGATGTCATCTCGTCGTTTTACGGTTCGTTTGTCCTCGGCACTAATCTGCCACTTGTGCCTATAAACGATGCCCGACCGGGCAAAGCACTGGCACTTGGCGCTACTAAGACCTTCAACGCGTCCACGGTCAACGAAATTACCGTTGGCTTTGGCAAGAACCAGATCAATATCGACGCTGCGAACAATGGGTTAACTCGTTCGGCTACGGGCTTGTCCAACCTGCCGATGATTTATCCGAATGCTATTCAGGACGATTACATTCCTCAGTTCAACTTTAATGGTGGTCGCATCGCGAACGGGCCTAACTTCGGCACCAACAATGCACCGTTCTTTAATTTCAATCGGACGGTCGACGTTGTCGACAACTTTAGCAAGATCGTCGACAAACATTCACTCAAGCTGGGCGTTTACTTTCAACGCAGTTGGAAGGATCAAACGGTCTTTACTAACGCAAACGGCAACATCAACTTTATTGATAACGCACAGAACCCTTTCGATACAGGATTCGGTTTTGCCAATGCCGCAACAGGTGTCTACAACAGTTTCAATCAAGCGTCGAACTACCCAACGGGTCGTTATCGATATAACAACATCGAGTTTTATGCGCAGGACAATTGGAAATTCACTCCGCGCCTGACATTCGATTACGGAATCCGCTTCTATTACATTCAGCCGCAGTACGATGAAGCGCTCCAAACCGCTACCTTCCTTCCCAAACTATACGATCGCGCGAAATCCGTTCGTCTTTTCCGACCCGTGCTCGGTACTGACCCTCTTACTGGTGC
>JBKPQV010000128.1:0-17222 GCA_046734235.1 Acidobacteriota bacterium | reverse complement strand
ACGAGGGATTCGGATTTCAGGCGCTCGATTAGCTTTTCTCGTAACGGCAGAAGTACGGCGGCGTCGCGTGCGGCATACTCTAGTTGCGATTCCGACAATTCAAAATCCCAGTTGCTGAGCCGTTCACTCTTATCTACAGCTTCATTCAAGTATCGGCTCGCTACTGCTTCCAGACCATGTCGCTCCTCGATATCACCAGCGCCAACGAGTTGACTGGCTAGCAAGGTGTCGAACAGACCACCGAGATCAACACCAAGGTTGTACTTGATGAATTTAGCGTCAAATTTGGCATTGTGAGCGATTTTGATCGGGCGGGGAGCTTCGAGCAAACGACTTAACGGTGCTAGTTCGTCGCTCTTAACAGACTCTCCGTTTCTAAACGAGTCGAGATCGATGATAAAGACTTTGTCAGGGGTTGCGAGTTGGATTAGACGCAACCGGGAGGTAAAAGGGTCTAAATCAGTTGTTTCAGTATCGAGGCCGAGAACGGGTTGGCTTGAAAGTGTTTCAACTGCGCGTCTGAGATTTTCTGCAGACTTAACTACCTGGTAATTTGTCATTACGAGAATTTCGGATTTGCGATTTCTGATTTCGGATTTTGTTGTAACTTAGAATACGCTTGATCTTCAACTGCACCTACGCCACATCGCAAAATAAATTCGAAATCCGCAATCCTAAATTCCAAATTCGAAATTTATCTAATATTCATGATTCTCTTTAGCATCAAGATCTGTCCTTTGTGTTGGGCTTCGTGATCGATCAGGTGATGAAGAATCCAGCGCAAGCTTTGTTCACGCAATTCTCCCGTCTGTTCAAAGCTAATAATTCGCTCCAGATCCTTGTCTCCAAAACCAAATAGCACTTCGCGAGTCTTATTCCGAATGTTATCCAACTGTTGTAAACAAAATTCTGCGTTGTAGCCCTTACTCGCAAATGATTGAGGTTCTTCGAGCACGTCCCAGTAAGGCGCTTTTGCATCTTCTTCTGTTATCTGGTGTCCCGCAACATTGCATTGGATCCACCACCATTCGGCTTCACCAATGTGAAGGGCAAGTGCCCCAATCGAATGTGCCCCGAGAAATGCTGGCTTGCCAAGATTCTTAACATCAATGCCTTGAATGGCTTCACGTACTTGTTCGCGAACTTCCTCCATACCACTAAGGTAGTAGCCAAGTCCAGTTGCCAGTCCTGGATGCGGGATAAGAACTTTTCTTGCCATGCAGAATCCCTCTCGAGTATTCAGTTTTGCGTCGGGGCTAAATCCAGTTTGGTTGGATGAGGCTTAACAAATGCTAAAAGCAGCAACGCCGCTGTTGCACTTAAGGTCGCATTAAAGAGAAAAGCGACTGTCGCTCCCTTCCAGTCCCAAATCATACCCATTAGAAGCGAAGCAGGAAACACTGTTATGCCAAAAGCTAGATTATATAGGCCGTAAGCGGTCCCTCGCTCTTCGGGTTTAACTAAATCTGCCACAAGGGCTTTCTCGGCGCCTTCGGCCAAGCCAAAATAGATTCCATAGATCAAAAAGAGTGCCCAGATCGACCCCGGATTGCCCACAAAGGCAAACCCGGCGTAAACGGCCGAATAAAGTATCCACCCAGATACAATCAGACGTTTTCTTCCCAGGCGGTCGGATAAGTCGCCACCCCAGAGAGAGCTCAAAACCTTAACTACGTGATGCGCTGCCCACAACAACAATGAACCCTTGATGGAAACCCCAACGCTGCGAGCACGCAGTATCAAGAAGCTATCGGCAGAATTTGCCAAAGTGAAAAGTGCGAGTATGAGCAGAAACCGTTTGAAATTAGTATCGAAGCCGTGTAGCGAAAGTTTAGGGACCTCCGCTCTGCGCGGCAAAATGACTTGCGACTCCCGCATGAAAATTAATGCCACCAGTACGGCAAGAAACGCTGGAATCGCTGCAATTATGAACAGCCACTTAAATTCGCTACTTGTCGGGGCGTTCTGATTCGACACCAACAGGGAAACGAGCAGAAATCCCAGCAGTGGTCCAATCACAGCCCCACCGTGGTCCATTGCACGATGAAACCCAAAAGCAATGCCTCGCTGTTCCATAGTGGCTGCATCGGCGATCATCGCATCGCGAGGTGCACTGCGAATGCCCTTCCCAATGCGATCGGTCAGGCGAATAGCCAGTACCTGATGCCAGTTCGTCACAAACGCGAGGAACGGTCGGACAATGGTTGCAACGGCATAGCCAGATACAACCAATAGTTTTCGGCGGCCGAGCCGATCGCTTAAGTACCCTGCAAAGAGTTTTAGTAGACTTGAAATTGATTCTGCTGCGCCTTCGATGACACCAATAGCTCTTGGAGAAGCGCCCAACGCGGAGGTCAATAGAATCGGCAAAAGCGGATAAATTATTTCGCTGGAGGCATCGTTCAGCAGACTTACCAGGCTGATGGCAAAAACGTTTCGCGGTAATTTGCGGTAACGCCGCCAAAGACCGGGAATACCTTGATTCAGGTTTGTCGGACTTGTGGACGTGTGAGATCGATCGGCAGCGTCGGTATCAGTTTCGGCCATGAAGAAAAGTTGATTAACTGCCAGCGCGACGAACTGGTCTAGACGGTGCCGGGGAAGGGGAGGAGTGGTAGTTGAGCCATACCCAAACAGCTCCGGCAAGAACTGCAAGGATTACTCCAATAATGGAGAGGCGAATCAACCAACGTAAAGCAAATTTTGCAGCAACGAATAGAAAAACTAAGCTGACGCCTGCAAGGATACAATAGACTAGCGTGTTATCCATTAGAGGAGCGTAAACGAAGCCACACTACTTCCTAATGTAGCTTGCTCTCACAATCGTCTTTATGTTTCCACGCACATGAAAGTCACCCTCGATCTCAACTTTCAACGGGTCACATGCTGCGACGAAATCGTCGAGAATTATATTGATAACGTGTTCGTGGAAGACTTTTACGTTCCGGAACGAATTAATATATAGCTTCAAACTCTTCAATTCGATACATCTTTCATTGGGAACGTACTCCAGCTTGATCGTTGCGAAGTCAGGAAAATCGGAAAACGGGCAGACCGCCGTGAATTCCGGCATCTCGAAATTAATTCGAATCTCCTTGCCTGGAAATTCATAAGGAAAGGTGTCGAGTGGAAAAAGGTCCATCTCTTCGCGCGGGGTGGAACATATATCGAGTCCCTGCTGATTGACTGGAGGTAATGAAGTCTCTTTTGTTGTCATTCTAATCCTCGGGTCGAATGTTAACTGAGAGGTGGCGGCAACACAAAAAGGTAGAATCCGACAATGGTGCTTGCGTTACTCTTTCTTTCGGGAAGTGCGCTGCTCGGGATCGGAATTGTGCACCGGTGCCAGCGTCACAACTTAACCCCGCTAGAGCAATTGCTATGGGGCATTGTTTCTGGTTGGTCCATGTCGACTGCCGTTGTTTATTTGATCGCGCGATGGCAAGCAAAACTAAATCGCGGCGTCGTAATTTGGGTAACAATCTTCGCCTTCCTGACGGCAATAGCGCTTTTAGCTAGATCGATTCGTCAACTAAGTCATAAGAAACAAGTATTCAGGTGGCAACCAGAATTCACCTGCATTCTGGTTCTTTGCTGTTTGTTCACTCCCATCTACTGGCAACTATTCTCGAGTCATTTCTTTGCTCAAGGACAAAATGGCGTTTACTCAGGGGGAAGCGCCTGGGCAGATTTGAGTTTCCACGCCGCAATCACTTCCTCATTCCTACACGGCGATAATTTTCCTCCGGGCTACCCGGTGAGCTTTGGCAAGCCATTGCTGTATCCATTTTTGCCTGACTTCCAAACGGCAGTCCTAATGTCGACGGGAATTAGCTTGCGGGCCGCGCTGATAATAACGAGTCTCACGCTTGCACTCGCGACCACGGCACTTCTTTTTTACCTGGCGTTGCAGATCACCTCGAAGCCAATGGTAGGCATTCTGGCAACCATCCTTTTTTTACTGAATGGTGGACTCGGGTTTATTGATCTCATTCTCAACTGGAAGAGTAGCGGCAAGGGCTTCGGACAGTTCTGGAATAGCCTCACAGTTAATTACGCAAATTATTCAGATCATGCGCTTCATTGGCCCAACTTGATTACCGATGCGTTCGTGCCACAGCGCACGATTCTTTTTGGGCTACCGCTGGCGCTAATTGTCATAACAATCTTTGCCAGGCAATGGAACGCTCCTGACACCGAGTATAAGTTTCAAGGTGCAAGCGCATTTCTGTTCGGCGGCCTCATAACCGGGTTGATGCCTTTCTTTCACACTCACACCTTCCTTGCACTTGGTTTGGTCAGCGGTTTTCTCTTCCTTCTTAGGCCCAATCGACTTTGGATCATGTTTTGGCTTCCAGCGATACTCGTACCGTCGCCATACCTCTTCAGCTTACTGGCGCATACAGGCAATGGTGGTTTTCTTCGCCTGCAACCCGGCTGGATGGGCCACTCGTCAACGTTCTTTCCCTGGTACTTGTTGCGCAATCTTGGCGTGCCGTTGCTGATGGCAATTCCGGCCTGGTTTGCTTTGCCTCGAATATGGCGAAGGTTCTACCTTGCGTTTGTCTTGCTGCTTGTCTTTAGCCTGATCGTTGTTGTCAGCCCAAATCTTTTTGACAACGGAAAGCTTATCTATTACTGGCATGCGGTGAACAGCATCATAGTTGCGCATTGGCTTATCCGACTCGCCTTCGAATATCGACAAGCTTTAGTAGCAACAATTCTAGCGTTGCTTTCTATCGCAACGGGCATAACAGCTCTGCAAAGCGAAAGTCTACAATCCGTACCTCTTTTCAGTAACGAGGAAATAGCCGCAGCTTCATTTGTAATTGAACAAACATCGCCAAGATCACTGTTTTTAACTGCTCCCGTTACAAACCAATCAATACTCTGTCTCGCCGGCCGCCCAATCTTGCGTGGAGCGACTGCATGGCTTTGGAGCCACGGTTACGAGTTTCGTGATCGTGAAGCTGATGTTCGCAGGATTTATGCAGGGACCCAGGACGCCCAACAACTACTGCAGTACTACGGAATCGATTACGTTTTCCTTGGGGCAGCAGAAAGGGAACAGTTTCAGATCCAGCCCGCATTCTTCGACGCAAATTTTCCCGCGGTTTACAGGAGTTCAACCATAACAATTTACGACGCTAGACGATTGAAGCAAGGACAACGCACGCAACCGAGCTTTGAAAAAAGGATCGAGTACGATCCATTTTCATTACTTGGCGAGTTTGAGGACACAAGCTTCTTTGTCTATCGCAGCTGGATCGCGACTCATGCACGGATGCCAAATCTTATGGAATTCCGAGAAGCGATGCGGCTTTTGGCTCATGATGTCGCGGTTGTTTCGCAAGACGTTGTCCGATTCGAGATGAATCGGGACCAGCTAATCAGTGATATGACAAAGGAATTTGATGGATTGTCGAATGGAGACTACGTTGACCGTTTGCTGACAAACGCGCGCCTGACAGGAAATGACAAACTCAGACAGGAGTTAACCACGGGACTCGATCAAGGACATGACACAAAGGCCTCTGTACTAAGAAAAATCGTTGATAACCGGGAGCTCTACAAACGTGAATACAATACAGCCTTTGTATTAACACACTACTACGGTTACCTGGACCGGAATCCAAACGATCCCCCTGATTCCGGATTGGAAGGTTTGAACTACTGGCGCTCGATACTTGATAACTCCAAAGACTATCGCAGCATCAGCCGGGCCTTTTTAGAATCGAATGAATACAAGAAGAGGCCAATTCGATAGGAATTAATACCCGACACCAACAGGTCGATTTCTGCCAATCTCGAAGACCTTGATCAGAACAAGTCCCGCGATGAAGCCGCCTATATGAGCCGCGTAAGCAACCCCACCTTGCTGCCCGCCTAAAACTCCCAGTCCACTTATCAACTGGAACACAAACCAGAGCCCAATAGCCACGTATGCCGGAACATCCGTGAGAAATCGAAAGAGAATTACGGTTACTCGTCGAGTTGGGTGAAGCAGGATATATCCGCCAAGCACTCCGGAGATTGCTCCTGAAGCTCCTAAACTTGGAACCAACAAACTGCTTTGATCGGCCGCAAAAAATGCTGTTGTTAATACGTGTGCTAACGAGGCCAGCAATCCACAGACGAGGTAATAGGCGAGATAACGTAAGTGTCCAAGTCGATCTTCGATGTTGTCTCCGAATATCCAGAGAAAGAGCATGTTGCCGCCGATGTGAGCCAGGCCCCCATGCATAAACATCGATGTGAAGAGCGTGATGTAAACAGAAAGCGGCGTCGCTTCCAAGCCGGGGATCATAAGGCGCTGCCCCGTTGATGGGTCAACTAAAACTCGGCTCTGGGTAACAATATCGCGTCCGGTAATGATCTCCAGGGGGACTGTGGAAAAGGCGTAGGTAAAATGCTCGTTGCTTCCCAGTTGCTGCAAAAAAACAAAGACAAGGATGTTTGCCGCAATCAGGGCATAGTTAACAAATGGTGTGATCGTTCTATCGGAGTTGTCGTCGAAAAGCGGAAAAACCATGATTTCAAATTACCGTTGGATGATGCCGAGTGTGTGACGACTCTTTCAAAATTGGGTTTAATCGCCGTCAACGGCCGCCGCGGCAAACGCGGGTTCTCCGTGTTTTATATCAAGCTTGGCTTCTTCGGGAGTACCAAAAACTTTCGCCCGCTCATCATCAAACTCACCTTCCCATCTGGCAACGACTACAGTCGCCATACAGTTCCCTAAAACATTTACTGATGTGCGGCCCATATCCATTAACTCATCAATGCCAAAGATTACAGCCACACCCTCAATTGGAAGATTGAAGGTATGAAGTGTGGCAAGAAGAATAACTAGCGACGCCCTGGGAACGGCCGCGACACCTTTTGAAGTGACCATCAAAGTCAACATCATTACAATCTGGGCACCGAATCCCATGTGGCGCCCGGTTGTTGCTTCGGCTGCCTGCGCGACGAAAACAGAAGCCATTGCCAGATACAAAGTCGTACCGTCGAGATTAAAGCTGTACCCGGTGGGCATGACAAACCCGACAATGCGGGGCGGAACCCCAAGGCGTTCCATTACCTCCATTGCTTTTGGCAATGCAGACTCGCTGCTTGTTGTAGCGAAAGCAATTACGAACGGCTCGCGTACTGCTTTCAGGAACTGCTTGATCGGAACTCGCGCAATCAATGCAACGGCACCGAGAACTACAATCACAAAGATGAACAAAGCCAGGTACAACGAGCCAATGAGCTTGGCCAGATTAATAAGAACACCCAACCCCTTGGTGCCGATGGTATGGGCCATTGCCGCGCCCACTCCGATTGGCGCAAACATCATCACGTAACCGGTGAACTTGAACATCACCTGCGACAAACTCTCGCAAAAGTGAAGTATTGGTTCCCCTTTCTTGCCCATTGCTGATACTGCCATCGCAAATAGAACCGAGAACGCGACAATCTGCAGCACGTCACCCTTCACCATCGAGTCGACGATGCTCGCCGGAAAAATATGTACGAGAGTCTCGACCAGGCTCTTTGGGTGATTCGCAGCAAGGCCGCCAACTTCACTTGCATTTGCTACCAACGACACGCCATAACCGGGCTTTGTGAGATTGACCACTGCGAGTCCTATAAAGAGTGCAAGCGTTGTTACGATCTCAAAATAGAGCAGCGACTTTGCGCCCATGCGGCCGACTTTCTTTAAGTCGCCTCCACCAGCAATGCCCACAACCAAAGTTGAGAAGACCAACGGCGCGATGATCGACTTGATCATGTTGAGGAAGATGTCGCGCAGAAAATAGACTCTGTCGCCCCAAGCAGGACTTAACCAGCCGAGCACGCAGCCCAGAACAAGGCCGATCATTATTTGTGTTGTTAAAGAGGGCCTGTACCAGGGACGCTTAATCCGGGGGGTTGGCTCTTTAGGTTTGATCATAGATTCGTTTGGGAGGCGCGAGGCGTTTTTTACCTTCCCCAGCGCAGCTTGTCGCGTAGGACATCAAAGTAGTTTCGATTACTTGGTTGAATAATATTGAAAGTCGTAAGACTTTTGCGGATAACGACTCGGTCGTCAACTTTAAGCGGACAACCAACTTGTCCATCGAGCGTTAAAGCCACTTCTTCTTCATCCGTCTTCAACCTGAGTTCGATTTGAGCATCATCGGGCACTACGATCGGACGATTGGAAAGTGTGAATGGACAGATTGGAGTAATGACGATCGCATTCATCGACGGGAAAACGACAGGACCGCCCGCTGAAAGATTGTAAGCAGTGGAACCAGTGGGAGTTGAAACAATCAAACCGTCAGCGCGAAAAGAATTGACATACAGTTGATTGAGATAAGCTTCGATCTCGATGATCCGTGCTAAAGCCGACTTGTTGATAACAACGTCGTTTAAGACTCGATTACTGCTTACAGGTGCGTTTCCGCGAAACAGATCAACGTGCAACATGACACGCTTATCAAGCCGATAGTTATCTGACAGGATCGACTCAAGCGCAATGTATAGCTCCTCGATACGGAACTCCGCCAGATAACCCAAGCCGCCGTAGTTAACTCCTAGTACAGGTACTTCATGATCGCCAACCAGGCGCGAAGTAGCGATCATCGTTCCGTCGCCTCCCAGCACCAGGATCAAATCCACCGACTCAGCCAGCGCTTCTGTTGCTACCTCGGTTACTGAGCACCCTGTCTCATGTTCGACTCGGTCACGTTCAATTTCCGGGCCACCAACAAGATCGATTCCCTTCTGCGACAACCAGAGCGTGAGCTCACAAATCGTCTTTAGCGCGTCGGGTTGATGCGGTTTTAGAACTATTCCTATCCGCTTAATCGCTGACATGGTTTGAATCGTGAAAGAGTGTGAATCGAAAACCCAGATTGCTCGATGATAGTCCTCGATTCTGCAGGAGGAGAAAAGCTTTCAAAGCCTAATGTTTATTGATTCCGAAACAGCGGGGATGATACGCGGGCCACGTTTTTAGTGTCAACGAAGTGTCTCTCTCACGCGTCTCTGCGTCCTCGGCGTCTCCGCGTCAAAAACTTTCCTTATTGAGACCTTTTTCAACGCGGAGACGCCGAGAACGCAGAGACACAGAGAAAACCCTAGCCTGAATTCAGCCTTCACGCTGGAACAAAGCCAAGAATTCGATGTTGCCCTCGGCCCCTGGTATTGGGGACTCGATAGTATCGATTCGCTTCAAACCAACGGTCAGCGCGAATTCTGTGACGTCATTAACAACTCGTTCTCGTTTCGCAGGATCGCGAACCACGCCACCGCTACCAACTTCACCTCGCCCCACTTCAAATTGTGGTTTGATCAATACAATCACAAGTCCATTGTCGCGAATCAGCGGGACAATCGCCGGCAATACTTTGGTTGCAGAAATAAACGAGACATCCATCACAACCAGATCAAACTGCGTCGTAAATTCTGCCGGAGTTAGATAACGCGCGTTGACACCTTCCCTAACTTCAACACGCAAATCATTACGCAAACGCCAGTCGATCTGATTATGTCCGACGTCGAGCGCGACAACTCTTGCAGCACCTTGTTGTAGTAAACAATCGGTAAAGCCGCCGGTCGACGCACCCACATCCAGGCAGGTCAATCCAGTAACGTTGATGTCGAATTTTTGTAGCGCTGCCTCGAGCTTAAGTCCTCCCCGTCCGACGTAACGAGAGGAAGGATCGTCAGCTCGCTTCACGCGAATTGGGCAATCTAAAGGGAACTGCTCCGAAGGTTTGTTAACTCGCTGCTCATTGACCAGCACAACACCCGCCATAATCATGGCCTGTGCTCGCGTGCGCGAGTCAGTCACACCACGATCAACGAGTAGCTTATCTATTCGCTCGCGCTTCACAGTGCGAGAGACATTACACCAAAACTCGAGATAAATGAGGTATCAGATCACCAAAATCGATGATCATGCCTGGCGTCTTGAAGCCTGCGTCAAGGCGCGCGGCGTATCCGTCAGCCGCAGTTGACTTGCGCACCCATTACAAAGCCAAACCAGGATATGGGGGGCGTCAGCCCAAAAGAATGAGCTGACTTTGCCAGCGATCTCCACAGCATCATCAACGCGCAAACGCTGTAATGCCTGAACGTAGAAAACCCCATTGTAAAATTCGCCCTCGGCACCCTCGTCTCGGTGAACACACTCCCGTTCCCGAAACATTTGTCTTGTCATAAAGATTCACCATTTCCTCGCGCCGCATCGCGCGAAATACTGAACCGTCGTTATTTAGTCGGGGTTTTTTTAGTTAAAGTGAGATTAAAACGAGGCAAGCGAACCAACTAGTCATCAGTGACCAACTCGCTTAGCGCTGATGATGCCATCCGTTTAAAGATACGTCAATATGTTGATCATTGCAGTTTCAAGACATTCGCAGTTTTACGCTCAAGGTTCTTACTCAGGGTTGGATCGTGAACCCTCGAATATCTCTCCAACGCGGAAAAGATCCCGTCGCTTGATTGCCTGGCGCTCAAAACGCGATTGACGTCGCGGCCTCGGGTCAACCCGCCTCGGACGACCTTCTTCCCACTGTCCAACCAGTCTTGGTTGTGAAAGAACTTCTTGTGAAATTTGTTGGAGCGATCCAGGCCCGCTCGCTATCGGAGATTGTTCCTTATCAATCGGCTTCTTTTTTGTGACCCTAACTGGGGCTTTTGCAATGACCTCGGGAGTCGGCGATGCGGTTTCGACAGGTTCAAGAGAACTAGCAGTTGCGCTTAATTCAGTCGCGGCTGTATCCAAAACCGGTTCATCCTGCGGTTGAGCCTCTTCCGATGCCACTGAGTTGTTTGGGCTCGCAACTTCTTGTCGTAGTTTCACGGATGCGAGTGCAACAAGAGCTCCTAGTAAGATAGCGGCGCCAAACGCCCCGACAAGCTTAAGAACACCAAAATTGACGTTCCTGCCATTCAACTTCGTTAGCGGCACCACTGGTCGTGCAGTCAGCACTGTCCAGTCTTCGTCAAAATGCGGCTGAGTAAGATCGGGATAGTAATCTTCAGTTTCGAATTGCTCTTTTTTTCCCATAACTTTTAATTCCGAGGGAGCTGTTCCAGATACGAAGCAAAACTTAGACCATTGCTGAATTTGGTATTTTTCGAGGAATTCAGACTGTCAGCGGAGGCGATTTTTTCAAAACTCGCGGATTTGGTGCATGAAAGTAACGCGACCGTCTACCAACAAGACAGCGGTCGCGTTCTCCCTTGTAACCTGATTAGAAGGAAACTACTAAGATACCCGATGCGGCTTCGCACGCCGTTCGTCAAGCACTTCGATACTTTCTCGAACGCGGTTATAAATTCCGTCAGCGTCTAGACCATACTTTGCAAGCAGCAATTTCGCATCACCATGAGTAATCAATCGGTCTGGAATACCCATGCGAACTACTTTGACTCGGTCCTGGAGTCCATTGTCTTCCAATAACTCGAGGACTGCCGAGCCGAAGCCACCAGCGAGGTATGCCTCTTCGACTGTCACGATCAGACGCGTCGTGCGGGCCAGAGCTAATAACAATGGAGCATCGAGCGGCTTCACAAACCTGGCATTGACAACCGTACTATCAATGCCATCTTTTGCCAGGTGTTCAGCCGCCGCTAATGAAGGATGAACCATCGAACCGTAAGCTACAATTGCTACTTCCCCACCATCCCGAAGTATTTCGCCTTTGCCAATCTCAAGTAACTCTGGGTCGCGGTTAATATCGACTCCAACTCCATTCCCTCGTGGATATCTCATAGCTGTGGGGCCCTTGTGCTCGAGCATGGTAAACATCATGTCGCGCATTTCACCTTCATCTTTTGGAGCCATCACGATGATATTTGGCACTCCCCGTAGATAAGCTATGTCCAAAAGACCATGGTGCGTTTGACCGTCACCCCCTGCAATGCCTCCACGATCGAGGCAAAACTTCACATTCAAGTCCTGAATACAAACATCGTGTACAAGCTGATCAAAGCCGCGCTGCAAGAACGTGGAGTAGATGGCGCAGACAGGTTTGAGTCCTTCACAGGACATACCAGCGGCAAATGTCACACAGTGTTGCTCGGCGATTCCCACGTCGAAGGAGCGTTCTGGAAACTTCTCAAGCGCTGAACAAACGCCAGTACCGTCAGGCATCGCGGCTGTTAAGGCAATAACCGCCGGATCCTTTTCCATCAACTGGCAAAGTGTGTCTCCAAAAACTTTGGTGTACGTAGGTGCCTTGGAGACACTCTTAATAGCCTTGCCTGTAGCGAGATCAAATGGACCAGTTGCGTGCCAGCGGTAATAGTCCGTCTCGGCTTCCGGAAATCCTTTGCCCTTCGTAGTGAGCGCATGAACAATGACCGGGCCATCCTTGATTTGTTTTGCTTCCCGAAGTGCCGCAACTAAAGCACGTGGATTATGACCATCCACGTAACCGATGTACTTAAAGCCTAGTTCACTCACCAACGCTCCAGGTAGAACAGCCGCGGCGATTACGTCTTTCATGGTTTTTGCAGCATGATGGAGCCGTTCACCGACCGACGGGATCGAGAGTAGTTTTTCTTCAACTTCATCTTTGAAGCGATGGTACCCGTGAGCTCCGCGAATTCGATTCAGATATCCGGTAAGAGCACCAACAGCGGGCGCGATCGACATTTCGTTGTCGTTGAGAACGACAATCAAGCGACTCTTCAAATGCCCGGCCTGATTGATCGCCTCCATCGCCATTCCACCGGCCAGTGAAGCATCGCCAATCAGCGCAACTACATGATGATCTTCACCTTTACGATCACGCGCGATTGCCATCCCGAGAGCTGCCGAAAGTGAAGTCGACGCGTGTCCTGCGCCAAATGAGTCGTATTCGGATTCATCGCGCCTGAGAAAGCCGCTAATACCTCCGTACTGCTTGATGGTAGGTAAAAGATCTCTTCGCCCGGTCAGTATTTTATGCGCATAGGCCTGGTGACCAACGTCCCACACTAAACGGTCCTTTGGTGTATCAAACGCGTAGTGCAGAGCGACCGCCAGCTCGACGGCACCGAGAGAAGCCCCGGTATGGCCGCCAACTCGAGACATGGTTTCCAGGATGTAAGTCCGAATTTCGTCGGCAACTGTTTGCAGCTGTTCTGGCTGCAAAGCGCGCAGATCTGCAGGTGAGTTAATACTTTCAAGAAGACTCATTGTGGCCGCATTGTACCCCAAACATTAGTTTTTACTACTTCACCAATCCGTCAATTTCCAAGCCATCCCAAATTCTCCACCGGTTCTCACTTGGCAATACAAAGTACTCTGCGTCGGTGCAAGCTGTCAATAGAAATGTTTCTTCAACAGACCCTGACAACAAGCAGAGAGAGCGGACTCTGCGCGGCGCGGATCTAAGAGATTCGCGCCGTTATTGTTTTAAGACGTGATAGTCTCTCGAAAAAGGTTTATTAGGAGTTTATATAGGTCCTACTGGTCGGATTGGTCCTATCGTTTTCGCCATGTCAAGTCCTCCCTTTCAAATCCACGCAATGTCCCCTGAGCATTGGCCCACTGTTAGAAAAATCTACCTGGAAGGAATCGCATCAGGTAACGCAACTTTTGAGACTACCGCTCCCGACTGGGAACATTGGAACGCCAACCATCACGAGTTTGCGCGTCTTGTAGCCGTCAAGAATGAGGAAGTGATCGGTTGGGCAGCACTCAGTCGCGTGTCGGCACGACAGGTATATCAAGGCGTGGCCGAGGTCAGCGTATACGTCGCGGTTGATTCTCATGGTATTGGCCTTGGCCGCGCCTTGCTCGAGGAGTTGATCAAAGATTCGGAGAGTCATGGAATCTGGACCCTGCAAGCCAGTATTTTCCCCGAGAACACTGCCAGTGTAGCGCTGCATTTAAAATGTGGATTTAGGGAAGTCGGCCGCCGGGAGCGAATCGCACAATTGAAAGGTGTTTGGCGCGACACAATCCTCTTTGAACGGCGTTCAGCCAGGAACTGAGTGAAGGAACTCTCAGGAGAAAGTGGTCGTATCCCAGAACGAGTGAAGGAGTCGCTTGTTAATGGGAGGCACGAACCCGGAAATCGAACTGCTTTTCAAGGCATTGTCCGATCGAACGCGTCTGAGAGTGATTCATTTGATCGGAAATGATGAAGTCTGCGTTTGCTTTTTTGTGGCTGCCCTGAAATCGAGCCAACCTAAGATCTCGCGTCATTTAGCTTACTTACGCAGAGCGGGTCTGGTGGAAGCACGTCGTGACGGAAAGTGGATGCATTATCGATTGTCCGAGCCTGCTGACGAACAAGCTGCCAGGATCTTCCGTGAAGTTAGACAGCTACTCGCAAACAATCCTGAAATGCAAAAGGACAAAGCTCGACTAACGAAAATCTCCCCCGCGGCAGTCCAAACAACCAGAGTCTCTGGCATGTCTGCTTAAACTCGCTCCGGAGCTCGCTTCAACCTCAATACTGCAATCTCAGGTCGAACGCCAAACCTAACCGGCAACCCAATCATACCTGTACCACTCGAAACGTAGAGTTGCACTGATCCGTTTTGAAAATGTCCCTGCGCAAATCTCAAGTCTTTGGTGGCGAAACGTGCCGGCGCACCAAGCCATGGTAGGCGAATCTGTCCTCCGTGAGTGTGTCCACTCAAGATCAATGAAACATTTTTGACTTGTTCAAAATCGAGAACACCAGGTTGATGTGAAAGAAGAATCGTTGGTGTCTTTTCCTTCAATCCTTCAAATGCCTTTCGCCAGTCCGTTGCGTTCCAGGTCCAGTCGTCGATACCCGATAATTGAAACGAGTCTGGTCCACGTTGTAAGGACGTGTTTTTGTTATTCAGGACGGCGATATGATTTCGTTCCAGTGCTCTAGTTGTTAATTCCGGATCTGTGTAGTGATCGTGATTACCAAGTACGGCCCAAACTCCCTCCGGCGCATTTAGCGACGACAATGCCTCTGCGCAAGGCTCGATGTAGCGTCGATAGGTAGTGGCGTAATCACCTGTCAGAACAAACATATCTGGCTTGGTCTGCTGCGCCAGAGAAACAACACGCCGAACTTCATTGATGCCGAGGATATTGCTGTGATGAATATCCGTGAGCTGCGTGATGCGAAATCCTTCAAAGCGTTCCGGCAGATTGTTTATGAAGATATCCGTTTCTGAGATTAAGTAGTGGTAAGGCTCGATCAATCGCGCGTACGCGGAAACTGCAGACACCGCAACCAAAGGCGTCGCAACCACGCCACCAAGGAACTGACGTCGAGTTAATCGGGTCACGTGAGGATTCTATATCAGAAACGAACTTGAACTTTGTACTTTGTTCTTTGTGGTTTGTAGGAGCGCCGCTTTGCCTCAAACGTCGTTGTGCACCTGGTATCGGCTTCGCCGCCCGCTGTGAGGATGTGGCTCTGCCCTTCCGTAAGTTACGCTCCCTTTTGTTCGGGCTACGCCCGAGGAGTCCCAGATACAATTTCGTTTGAGGCTTGATCGAAGCGGCGTAGCCGGGTCTTGGTTCGGCCATCACGGAAGGTCATAGCCACATCCTCACAGGGGCGGCGAAGCCGATACAAGGTGCACATCAACTTTTGAGGCAAAGCCTAGGAGCGCAACAGAAAATTCAAAGAACAAAGATCTAAGCACAAAGTGCGATTTACTTCTTTTTATTACCGCGTTTGGCACCGCGTTCTTTCAGGAAGGCAACAACCGTTCGATTTTGCTCGCTTGAATTCGCGTACATCGCGGCAGCATCCAGTGCAGTTTGACCTGAAGAATCCTCCGCGTTGAGATCCGCGCCCGCATCGAGTAACAACTTCACCAATTCAAGATTCGCGCTGCTGGCAGCTTGCATCAGTGGTGTGTAGTTGACAGTTGTGGATGGAATATTTGGATTGACACCAGACTTAAGCAACAACTTGACCATGTCAACCCGCGAGTAGATGACTGCGAGACGCAGTGCATTTGGCAGAACTTCAGCACCAAGCGGATCGTTGATGTAACCCGCCAGTAACCGTTCAAAATCTTTCTGATCATTTCTCTCAATTACGTCACTAAATGCCTCGCGAGCATATTCTTTTGGGTCGGGTTGGTAGTCGTCCTCTTCTTGATCGTTCTCACTCTCTTTCGCTCCTGCAGCAGTAAGTAGTCGCACGATCTCTTCGCGTTCTGGCCTGGTCTTGTCATTCCAGTCGATCATCGCTGCCTGTTGCCGCGAAAGCACAGGTAGTGGAGTACTTTTTGCTCGTTTGTATTCCATCTCGAGTCCACGCAAGAAATCGAGGATAGGAGGATCCTTCTTTACATCTGCTCCGTGAGTAAGCAGCGTCTTGACCAGGCTGACGTTGGCTGCCATCGCTGCGTACATCAATGCAGACTCACCAACGTCACATTTCGCGACCACATTGACATCAACCCCTTTCGCGAGGAGCATTCGCGTGATTTCAAGATATTCTTCGGTTGATCCCGACAGAACTTCGCGAAGCTTCGCTGAGTCCGCGTCATCCTCCTCGGTATCGCCACCTTCACCGGGTTCCTCGGAACCGAAAACTGTATCTTTGAAGTCGGTAGGTAAGTCGCTGAACATTGCTCCGCGAACAGCTTCCATCAAAGCGCTATCTCCGTGATCGCTATCGCAAAGCACGTCTGCTTTAGCTCCCGCATCCAGCAAAGTTTGCGCAATATCCTTGCGGCCAAAAAGCGCCGCCCGGCAAAGCGGAGTCAAGTCTGCCGAACCTTTATTGGGATCAGCACCTG
The DNA here is from genome assembly GCA_046734235.1 of Acidobacteriota bacterium. Classification (GTDB taxonomy): domain Bacteria; phylum Acidobacteriota; class Blastocatellia; order Pyrinomonadales; family Pyrinomonadaceae; genus PSRF01. The sequence continues at coordinate 503 of JBKPQV010000128.1, read as the reverse complement.
CGTTAATCAGAAGTCGAACCACCGTTGCACTCTTCGCTTCGGACGCGATCACCAGTAGTGGTAATTCCTTATCATCGACAGCTTTCGGATTGCCGCCGCGGCCCAGGAACTCAGATATACAAACGACGTCTCCCTTCTTGATGCATTCGATGATCTTTTGGTCAGCTGTTGGGACTGATTCTTTTTGAGCCCGACACACGCCATTTGTCACGAACAAAGACAGTCCAATAACCAACGATGTGCGAACAATGGTTTTCCTGGTGAGTTTCAAACTTTTCGACGACCTCCGAGTTCTCCCAATGCGATCCCTGTTCCGCACCGTGTCTAGGGAAGAAGTGCCTCTATTCCTTCGAATCGTCGATTTTCCGGAAGTATCAGTATTTAGTCCCCGAATTCTCCCGCAATTTTTATCCGGCACGTGTCATCTTTTCTTGAGGGACTAATACGGAACAGGAGCGCAGCGACTGAAGAAACTTAACCACCAAGACTCGAAGACACAAAGA
>JBKPQV010000127.1:0-5886 GCA_046734235.1 Acidobacteriota bacterium | reverse complement strand
GAACAGTGACCTGTTTCATCTTCATCTTTGCTTCGTTCTACATCTACTTCAAAGTTGCCGACAAGATACTTGGTAATCGCGTTTCGGCAGAAGAAGAGATCGAAGGACTGGACCTGGGTGAAGTTGGAGTGCTTGCCTATCCAGATTTCACGTTGCGGCCTCAGACGTCTATGGGCGGTGTTGCCATCGCAACTGAGGAAATCGCGGCCGTCGAAGACATCATTCCAGCAAAAGCTCAAACCAGTGTGGCTTGAACCACCAGAACGGACACGCTGGTATTCTTGAAGAACCCGTATTTTCTCCTGACGATACCAACGGCCTCTGGTCGGTGGTATCGTTATCGAAACCAACCCCACTAAAGTTGCAACTGAATCAACTCGAATCTCAGGTGCTCTTCAATGAGTCGCTTTAGTATGAATTCGTCCGCTTTATTTAAGGGGCACTGAATTAATCAACGCGATGATCATTGGTGAGGCATTAGCCAATCAAGGGTCGGTAAGCCACGGACTAGAGCCAATGGTTCTGGCAGGCATTGCCGTCATGCTTGTCGTGGCAAAACTGTCGGGCGAGTTGTTCGAACGTGCCGGTCAGCCGGCGGTGCTCGGCGAGCTACTCGGCGGGATTTTAGTTGGCAATCTGGTGTTGTTTGGTTTCAACGGGGCGGAGTTTCTTAAAACGAACGAGATAATTGCCGCACTCGCGCAACTCGGAGTAATTATCCTCTTGTTCCAGGTTGGCCTTGAATCAAATGTAGCTGAAATGTTGGAAGTAGGCTGGTCGTCACTTGCGGTTGCGGTGGCGGGCGTAATCGCGCCTTTTCTATTAGGGTGGGCCGTGGCCGCATACTTTCTTCCTAACGGATCACAACTCGAGCACTTCTTCATCGGGGCAACATTATGTGCGACGAGCGTTGGTATCACAGCGCGCGTATTGAAGGACCTCGGGCAACTGTCACGTCGCGAATCGCGAATTATTTTGGGTGCTGCTGTGATCGACGATGTGTTGGGTTTGTTAATACTGGCTGTAATCGCCGGAACGATCAAAGCGGCGCAGACAGGGACGACCTCCCTGGCAATTCTCGATGTGACTCTGATCGTCGTGAAATCAGTTTGTTTTCTAGTTGGATCTATTCTCATTGGACATTATCTCGTCCCTAGAGTTTTTCACCATGCCGGACGTCTTCAGGGAAATGGCGTGCTGCTGGCACTGTCGATTTCATTTTGTTTCCTCCTAGCTTGGATTGCATCAGTGGTTGGCTTGGCGCCGATCGTCGGAGCCTTCGCTGCCGGGTTAGTGCTGGATGAGGCGCACTTCAAGTCGTTCCGCAGTCGCGAGGAATTACGCCTCGAACAGTTGCTGGTACCTGTGAGTGGCATATTGGTCCCGTTGTTCTTTGTGTTGATGGGCCTGAAGGTCGACTTAAAAGCGTTTGCTCGGCCTGACTTGATTCTCTATGCAGCCGCGCTTACGGCAGCTGCGATTCTCGGAAAGCAAATATGCGCGCTCGCAGTGTTGGAAAGAAACCTTAACCGCGTGGCGATCGGAATCGGCATGATTCCCCGTGGAGAGGTAGGGCTGATCCTCGCTGGTATTGGTGCCACGCTTACTCTTCCCAATGCTCACGGAGTTAGCGAGCCGGTTGTAGGCAGTGTGACTTTCGGCGCCGTTGTTCTAATGGTCATTGCTACTACGTTAATAACGCCGCCACTCTTGAAATGGACCATGGGTGCGCGAACTGAGTTGCTCCCCGAGGTTGGTACCAAAACTGTCTTGCAAGAAGCAGAGTGAGTCAGAGTTAATAAGTTATCCGCAAACCACGACAAATAGAGGAGAAAATCAGATGAAGAAGATCGAAGCGATCATTCGACGCCACCTGTTGGACGCGGTGAGAAATGCATTGCAGGAGGTGGGTGTTGCGGGTATGACAATCAGTGAAGTCCAGGGGTACGGAAGACAGAAGGGGCACACGGAAACTTATCGGGGCACTGAATATCAGATCGAGTTCATACCGAAGATCAAGATCGAGGTTGTCATTTCCGAAGACATCGAAGACCAGGTGATTGATGCGATAACCAAAACGGCGGGCACAGGTAAGTTCGGTGACGGTAAGATCTTTGTCACTCCGTTAGATGATGTGATTCGCATTCGAACTGGTGAGCGAGGCGAAGCTGCTCTATGAGCTTCGCACGTAAAAACTCAGGTTGTTGAGGCTCCGACGAGCAAAACGTGGGGCAGTCGCTTTGGTGACACGGGCGTCGGGTCGATCCTGGTTGAAATACTTTCCATTAGTGCGTCTTCAAGATTTTGCATGGCATCTTCAGAGAGTCTCATTCCATTCGAGTCAGTGATATAGAACACGTCAAATGCATCGCTCTTCTCAGTGGTGATCTTCGCGTAAGAAATCTCAAGTCCTAGGGCTGTTGCGACACTGGCAATCTTGTAAGCAAGTCCGACCTCGTCTGAGGCTCGCACTTCTACAACAGTCGCGGCTTGCGCTGCTTTGTTGTCGCAAACAACATGGGCAAGTTTCTTGTGCCTGCTATTGGCTGGCTTCACCCTTCTCCGTGACGGGTGTTTGGTCTGCCATTTCTCAACCATCGAAGCGACGTCAACTTCTCCCGCAACCGCGGCACGCAGGGCTTGTTCAATCTTTGACCACCTACGTTCTTCGACCGCATGGTGTGTTGCCCCAATCCGAAGGATGAAAACGTCGATTGCAATTCCGTCCTCGCGTGTATTTATTTCCGCTCTGAGAATTTCAACACCTTGCGTTGTCAACGTCCCCGCAATATCCGCAAACAGACCATGACGATCGCGTGCGCAGATTGTCAGCTCGGTCACCGCTTTTCCGTGGGGGACCCAACGCAAACTCAGTCCGTCTGTTTGCACTCGTTCGATCAAACGAAGATGTTGCTCGGTTGCGTCAGAGGAGGTTGTCCGTAAGTACCGATCGGGCAGCAATGCGAGGTGACGTTCGACAACGCTACGGGTGAATCGGCCCGCCAGGTTGGTCAGAATATGCTCCTTAGCCTCTGCGAGACTAGTGTGCCCGTGCGAAGCACTCCGAGACTGGTCCATTTGGCGACGAGAACACTCGTAAAGCTCCCAGAGAAGATGCCCTTTCCATTCACTCCACACACCTGGGCCCACACCGTTCATGTCTGAGTAGCTGAGCAACAACAACATGTTAAGTTGATCGACTGTTTTAATCTCAGCTGCGAATTCAGCGGCGACCTGCGGCTCACTGAGATCCCTGCGTTGGGAAATGTGTGCCATCCTTATGTGCTGAGCAACAAGTGAGACTACACGGGCGGCGTTGTCTTTACTCAGCTGTAGCCTTTTGCAGATTCGCTCCGCAATCCTGGTCCCACGAGGAACATGTCCTGGCCCCTGACCTTTACCAATGTCGTGTAGCAGAAGGGAAAGATACAAGAGACTTGGATCTTCAACTTCGTCAAATACCGAACGAAGATTAGCCCTACGGCTGTCCTCACTGTTATTTAGTTCATCGAGTGCTTCAACGACCCGGAGCGTATGCTCGTCGATCGTGTAGTGATGATAGAGATCGTGTTGAATCAGCATGCTGATGCGGCCAAACTCCGGCAGGTAACGCCCTAGGAAGCCAACTTGATGCATTAGTCTAAGAACGTGACTGACGCGGCCACGAAGTCTCAGCAATTTTAGAAATTCGTCAGAAGCTTTAACGGAACTCCGGAACTTTTTGTCGATGGCTCCAAGGCTATTTCGAATTGCCTCGCTGAGACCGTGCCCGAACGGAACCTTCGCAGCCTGGGCCAAAGCGAACGCTTCAAACATTGAGAGTGGATTTTCGATAAAAAAGGATGGATCGCGATCTAGTTGCAGTTTTCCGTTTTCGATCGAGAAGATTTCGCCTAGAGAAACCGAGCGATGTAGCGCAGCCCATCGTGAGGTTCGCTTGTTCTGCCCTGCGCAACGCACTGTTATCCCATCGGATATTAGGTACAAACTCAACGCACGTTTGTAATAATCACGCATGAACTTCTCTGAGGCTTCGAGTTGGTTGTCGGATGTGTAACCGAACTCGCTGGCCAACGCGGGCTGAAGATCGAGTGAGAGCCGATCTGCCTTACGTCCTGCCAACAGGTGGGTGTGATAACGCACGCGCAGCAGAAAGTCGTAGGAGCGCTCGCAGAGTTCCAGATCTTCTTTGGAGATAGCCTTGCGATTCAGCAACTCGCCAAGGCTCTTGCAGCCATACCTGGCATATGCAATCCAAAAGGCGCTGTGGAGATCACGTAAGCCACCCGCACTCTCCTTTATGTTTGGCTCCTGTAAACAAACAGCATCTCCAAACTTGGCATAGCGTTCACCGCGCTCTCTTAAGACTGCGTCGATGATAATGCCACCTCGCTTCCTCCGATCTCGTTCAAGGGCGGCCGTAAAATTGTCATAGACGGATGAACTCCCGGCGAGAAAGCGAGTCTTTGTTAACGCGGTTGCAAGATGAATGTCTGAGTGACTTGCCGAGAGGGACTCTTTGACCGTACGGAAACTATGACCAACCGTCAGGCCCGAATCCCACAGCAAGCGCAACATTCCTTCCATCACTTCCAACACCAGCGGGATCCGTAGTCCACTATGGATAAACAATAGATCCAGGTCGGAAAAAGGTGCGAGCTCACCACGACCGTATCCACCGAGAGCAACGACCGCCAGAGTATCCTTTGCGTTATGAAGGGCAGGCAGATTCTGACTGGGTAGCCCTGAGTCGCGAAAAGCGAGTTGTACAACGAGGTCGAGAACGAAACACCGAGCTTCTGAAAGCCAACGTCCCGACGCATTGCTTCGACTTGCCATCCGCAGTCGTTCACCTTCAATTTTCAAAAACCGGCGTAAGCGTTGTGGAGCTGTTGCCGGATCGAAAGAATCACCCAAAGGCAAACGGCGATCTGCATGTTCAACAACCTTCTCCCTGTAGATTCGCGTTGAGTCCATCTTGAGTTGTGACTTTGAGAGTGACATACCTCCGTGTCTAAATAGTCAAACGCTGCAAGACTCATACCGCTCTTCCAGGTTTCTAAAGCCCTTGTCCCTGGGCCTGACCGCTCAGACAGTCTCGCAAACGCCTACAATTATGTCGCACGATTTTAGCGATCATTCAAATCTGTATTCTGCTCTCGAGTTCATGATCTTTGATTTAACTATGTCTTTGAGTGCTGTTTAACGTGGTGAAGTCGCTCTGAAGACCTTTCGACAGTTAGTCCGAAGATCGATCTAGTGACTCTTTGCCGCTGATTGCACCATAAATCAGAACCGAGCGTACATTTTTGAATCCTTGCGCATCCGATCTTACAGAATCGTCGGAAACATTTACGACAGTAAGTACCTTGTGTGAAGACTTTTCCTCGCCTTCTTTTCTTTCATTAAGCAAAACTCAAACATTGGAAGACTGGCACGATTGTTGAGATCAGAATTGCCAAGCATTCAGTATGCGACCTTGGGTGGACTTGCACTCTCTACCTGAGTGAGCGGTTAAAGATTAATCGCAGTCGCAATGAGATGGAAAACAATGGCCCACCTGTCCCTGGCTTTGGCGGCGCGGAACAGATAGGCCCTGACATCGTCCCTCAGGAGACGATATGGAGCAACATACATCATGCTCAAATCGAACGCAATCAAGTGGGCGTTTTGCGCCCTTTGCGTAGCTACGTTTGCCTCAACCATCGTCAAAGCACAATCAACCCTATTCAATATCCCGTCGACTGACGTGGTCGCACCGAAGAAAGTCTACCTGGAGTTCGACTTCCTCAGTCACTTTGAATCGCACGCGAATGGAGGCTTCCAAGGCTACGTTCCGCGTGTGGTTGTGGGAGTAGCGAAGAGACTCGAGGTCGGCGCGAACGT
>JBKPQV010000126.1:0-3176 GCA_046734235.1 Acidobacteriota bacterium | reverse complement strand
GTGGCCGGCGAAAATACGATAAGGTTGAACCCGGTATTGTTTCTCAATCTGAGGAATAAGTTCAGTCTCAAAAAACTTGAGAAAGTTGTCTGCGCCACCAGCTGTCGGAAATTGCACCTCACCCGCTGCATTTTTGACCGTCGACTTCGCTGGCGTTAAATCTCGAGTTCGGTCGGTGTTTGTAACACCCACTACTATCATCTCTGGGATTCGACCATTACGAACAAGAAACTCGATGGTGCTCGCAGTGTGGCCCATATGACTGTCGCCATCAGTCATGTAGAGGACTGGATATGTTAACTTGTTACTTTCGTACCCGAATGGAGTACGCACAAGTATTGTCCTCTCTTCACCAAGAACCGCTGACTTGAGCGTAATCGTTTTTACCGTGCCTTGTTGGGCGATTGCCGCAGACGTGATTGTTAGGAGAACAGAAAGGCTGAACAGCAACCGGATCGTGTTTCGATTTGATAAACGTGTAGTGGCCCATTCGAAATGAGTAGTCATAGCTTAACTCCAAAAAAGTGGATTGATTTGCACGGAAACTGTGGCAACGCATCTCGGGGAGACGCAGATATTACTACAGTTAGACTTCTTCGACTACTTACGAGCGATCTGTACTTTTGTTCCGTACTCGAGTGAGGTGTAGAACTTTCCTCGTCCCTGCGGCGTTAAGTCGAGGTAATTCCAGATCGGATTGTATTCATCGATGCCACGCTCTTTGATGTCTTCGCCCAACCGCGGATGAACACTATAAAAATGGCGCAGTGTTCCGTCTGAATCGCGAGTGAACACGGAAATCGTTGAGTCTTGATTTCCTTCACGGTCTTCACTTCCCAAATCGTACTTGAAAGTATTTTCACCAGCACTAAGTAAACGCAACTTGTCCCAACCTCGTTTTCGTGCGTGCTCTCGCAAGGTGACAGGATCCGCAGCTGCTACGATTGCAAAGTCGATGTTTTGGGCTAAATGAGGAGCGATCCCATTTGCGCAGTCGATCCAGGCAGTACACATTGGACAAGGAGATGTCTGCTTCTTACCAAACATAAGGTGATAGATAACAAGGGAGCGATCAGAAGATGTAAACAACTCGCTTAATCGAACGGTTGTCACTGGTTCATCTCCGGTGCTTAGCGAAGGCGGGCCTTCCAAAAACTCGTAGTCCTGTAGCTTGGCTCCCGGTGGAAGCGCCCTGCGCAATTCGGCAACGCGTTCTCGTTGTTTCATCAGTTCAATCTCTGCATTCCGGAGCTCTTCTCTCTTGTTTAGGTATTCTGGCGATTCGTTGGGTAAGTTAGTCTGGCGATAAGCACCGTCGATCATTTCATGAACCATGATTTGCTGCCCTTCTTTCCAGTAGGTTTCAAATGAAGTCTTGGAAACTCTCTGCGTCTCGGGCGTACTCTGCCCCTCTGCGTTGAAATAAAGATTCTAGACCACGACGCAGAGACGCCGACTACGCGGAGACGCAGAGAGCAATTTCAAATTGCTTATTTTGGGTCTATCGCTTTTTGCTTGACCCTTTCTTCGATCCCTTCTTTGCAGGCACTTTACCTCCTGCTTTTCTCGCCTCAGACAGTCCAATGGCAATAGCTTGTTTCTTGCTGGTCACTTTCTTACCAGAGCGGCCGCTCTTCAGCGTCCCCTCTTTGCGTTCGTGCATTGCCTTTTCAACTTTTTCACTAGCCTTCTTACCGTATTTTGGCATTTAGTATTCCTCCTTGTAATTCACTCTCTTTCAGGGAGTGACTTCAGATATTCCACAACGTCAGTTTTCTCCTGAGCAGTTAACCCAAGCGAAAAGCGAGTGTTGTAGTGATTAACCACATCCAGTAGGGTCGCGAAGCGCCCGTCATGATAGTAGTGGCCTTTATTCGCGGGACTCATGAACACCCCATTCTCACGGACAAAAATTCCTGCGAGATTCATCGTCTTATAGACACCATCCGGTGCTCGATCCGCCTGGAAGCTATCAATACCGATTTCGGCTGGTGTGTGAAGATTCCAGCCGGGTTCTGTCCAAAGCGGCTCAACGTGACAATCGTTGCATTTGGCCTTACCGCTAAAGAGTTCGTGGCCGCGTGCAGCAGCCGCAACGTTAAAGTCCACTCCGGGTTCCGGCTCAGGCGCAGGAATCGCGAGTGGATAGAAATGCAATGAGGGTAGTTTTTTGGTAATACGGTCGTCATCGGGTGATATGTGAGGTAAGTCAGCAAATCCATTCGCCGCAGCGATTGGGAATTTGGCTGCGTTGTTCAATCGTGGATCGAAGAATCGTCCCACTCCATGCATTTCAAGAGCACCGACAAACGCATTCCAGTATGGAACTGAGCCCCACGATCCAGTCCAGGTGTGCTGATTGAATCCGGCAAGACCAAATGCATTAGGAATCAAGGTTGCGCCGGGAACGTTGGTCCCCGTTACGACACCGTCGGTTACCTGTTGCGGATTAAAGGCCTTGCCATCGAGTATCAGCTCAGCGTCGAATTTGCCCGGTCCCCAGCTATTAAGGACGGCCCTCACTGTCGCATCACTAACACCCAACAAATTAGTGAAAGGACTCAAATTTGGAGCTGCGGCAACAATCTTTCCCACATCGAGATCGCGGTTGGCCCAACCATCAAGCCGATGACCGATTCCGAACGCAAACGAGTTGTCCACCGTTGAGTGGCAAATTGCGCAAGTGATACCAATCGAACTTAGATTGTCTCCTTGAAAAAATCCTTTGAGACCAACAACTGCGTTTAGTTTTAATAGCGCAATAGTGGTAGCAGGATCGTTTAAATCCACCCTGCCCTGATTGATTCGATTAATTAACGGTTGAGGCAAAGCATCAACATCCACTTTCAACCCTAGAGTCAGCGCAGCAGTCGGACTAATTCCAGGACCTACACCTCCAAGAGTTGATCCTTTGATAGCCTGATGCAATTGCAGAGCGCCACCCCAAAAGACTTCATCGCCGAACGTATCGAAGCGAAAAGTGTCCCTTCCAACTTCAACAAAGTTTTTTGCATTTGCAGCGATTAGAGCATCAAAGTTTCTGAGCTTTTCTCGGCTGGTATTACTTTGTGCGGGCGGACCTTCTGATCGAGTGAATGAATTCTTTGCCTGGCCTCGATTAACAATTACAAGAGTAACTACTGATGCAGTGAGTAATACGATTACCACATACAGAT
>JBKPQV010000125.1:0-5254 GCA_046734235.1 Acidobacteriota bacterium | reverse complement strand
CACTGATCCTAGTCCTGGGAGCGCACGCGTCGCCGCGTGCCCGCTTGGCAAGCTCGGTCTCGCTTGGATAAGGAACGTTGTGAGGCGACGTGTTGAGATTAGAAGTTAGTGTTACCAATGGGCACGCGGGGACGCGTGCGCTCCCAGGACCAGGATCAGTGCTCAAAATTGGCAGGTTACTAAAGGCATGAGCTGACTGACTACGGACAACTGACCACTGACTACGTTCCTATTTCCCTCTTTTATCCATTGGCACGTAATCCCTGGTCCTGGCTCCCAGATAAACCTGCCTTGGTCTTGCGATCTTTTGATCCTCATCCTCCAATAATTCAACCCACTGCGCTAACCACCCCGAAGTGCGGGGGATGGCAAACATCACCGGGAACATGTCCACCGGAAAACGCATCGCCTGATAGATAATGCCGGAATAGAAATCGACATTCGGGTACAGGCGACGCTTCACGAAGTACTCATCTTCAAGCGCGATTCGTTCCAACTCTAATGCGAGATCTAGCAATGGGTCTTTACCAGTTACTTCGAATACTTCGTACGCTACCTGCTTGATTATTCGAGCGCGTGGATCATAGTTTTTGTAAACACGATGACCAAAACCCATCAGGCGAAATTCGCCGGCTTTAACCCTCTTGATGTATTCAGGAACTTTGTCGATCGAGCCAATCTCCCTCAGCATTCGCAGCACCATCTCATTGGCACCACCGTGCAAGGGTCCATAAAGTGCCGCCGCCGCCCCTGCAAGTGCAGAAAATGGATCAGTATGAGCGCTGCCGATACTCCGCATCGCATTAGTACTACAGTTCTGTTCGTGATCAGCGTGAAGGATGTAGAGCACTGTCAGGGCGCGTTCAAGCACTGGGTTGGGTTTGTATTTAAGCTCGGTAGTCTTGAACATCATGTTTAGAAAATTACCCTCGTAACTTAGATCGTTATCAGGATACGAGTACTGCATGCCGATGCGATGCCGAAAGGCAAAAGCTGCGATTGTCGGAACCTTGGCGATCAATCGATAGATCTGTTTCCAGCGCGACTCAACGTTAAATATGTCTTTCGCATCAGGATAGAAGGTTGATAGCGCCCCCAGCATCGCTTCAAACATACCCATCGGATGCGCGTTGTAATGGAAGCCATCGATTACCGTCTTGATGTTTTCATTAATGAAAGTGTGATAGGTGATATTCCGTGTCCAGGCTTGTAATTGAGCTTCATTCGGCAGTTCGCCATTCAACAACAGATATGCTACTTCGAGATATGTGCTCTTCTCAGCCAGTTGATCGATGGGATATCCACGATACTCAAGGATTCCCTTGTCGCCGTCAATGAAGGTAATTTGACTTTTGCATGACGCCGTATTCATGAAGGCCGGATCGTAGGTCATGAGACCAAAATCGTCGTCGTCAACTTTAATCTGACGGAGGTCCATTGCTTTGATGGTCCCATTTTCGATCCCCACTTGATACTGTTTACCAGTCCGATTATCGATAATCGATAGGCTGTTTTCGCTCATATCTCCACTCTCCTCAAATGTAAACGGCGCCTACGGGCGTGTTTTGCGGAGCAATTTAACGCTTCAAACGGTGCTAATCAAACGTCGCTGACGGATTGGCACATTCATTGGTGTTGGACGGTTTGGGTTCGAAAACAAAAGGCACGGTGTCAGCTTTCTGAAACCGTGCCTCACTCAATAAAGTGGACTTCGAGAATTTATTTTATCTTCTTGGCCTGCTTGATCTCGTCTTTAACCAATTTCTGCGCATCGTCTGACTGATGGTCGTTCAGACCAAGGTCATGCAATGTGCGACCAAGGCTCCTACCAGATGCGAGACCAGCGAGAATTCGATCTCTGGTTATGTTAGGGAATCTCGGTCCCAGATTCTGAGCCAGTCGCGTAGCCGCAACATAGTGGCCAAAGGTCAATTCCGGATTGGCAACTAAAGCTGTCTGATATCCAGCGCGTAAACTATTCGCGTTGATACGAAGGGTACGAGGTATGCCTGGATGGTCTTCCAGATCACGGTCGGCCTTGCGCATGTTCTCACTGGCAAGCCGCGCCCTTTCCAGACCCGCATCAGACTTACCATTCGATCTGGACGACGCATTTTCAAGCCCCATGTCTGAATGACCGCCAGATCTTTCAGACGCGTTACCCAGTCCGCGATCGACTCCGACGCCTGCAGGTGGCCCTCCATTGCCGTTTCCACTGCCGCGTCCGCCGCCAGCGCCACCTCCACGTCCTTTTCCTTGACCGAACGCACTCGAGGCAAACGCCATTATCAAAATGATCAGGAGCGCCGTTAAAGCAGCAAACTTAAAAACCTTTCGCATGTTCCCAAACCTCCGTGGATTTAAACTCTTCGGAAAGGAGGAGCAAGAGAGGCTACTAGTTTACGTCGATACGTAAGGCTTTTGGGCGGGCAGAAGCAATCGCAAGCGCGTTGCAATGAAATCTCCATATCGGATTACTTTATGCCAAGAAGTTCTACTGTGAACTCGAGAGTAGCATTAGGTGGGATATCGGGTGGTCGGCCAAACCGTCCGTAAGCAAGATCCCCAGGAATGATCAGTTTTCTTTTACCGCCGACTTTCATGGTCAAAAGACCTTCGTCCCAGCCTTTGATCACTTTACCGACTCCGATTTGGAAATCCACCGGTCGCTGGGTCTTATAGGAATTCTCGAATTCCTTTTGAGTGCTCTGGGTAACCCCAATGTAATGGACGGTAACCGTTTGGCCAGCTTGCGGACTGGGTCCATCACCAATTTTCTCGTCGATATACTTCAGTCCCGAAGCCGTCGTAAGTTCCGTACCGCTCGCTTTTGGTCGATTGACGAGAAGATATGCGACTGCCGAGACGGCGAGTACACCAACCAGGATCATCGCACCCAGCCTGATATTTCGATTGCTGGAAGCTGACGGCCCGCGATTCGCGGATTGCCGATCTTTACGCTCTCTCTTACGCTTATTTATCTTACGATGACGACTCTGAGGCACTAAGAAAATCCACCTTCCGATGAGTTTTTAAGGATTGGGAGAATCCTTATACAAAGATCGGGGTGCGGATTCAAGTTAAGGACAGCTTATTGGTCATTTTCCATTTTCCATTTCTCATTCTCCATTTTTCAGACGCTCCGCGCACAGGGCTGTGTCCAATATGCTTCAGCTTGTCGGTCTTTGTAAGTTTCGAGTGCGCGGAGCGTCTGAAAAATGGAAAATGTGAAATGGAAAATGGAAAATGATAAATAGATCTCTTATTCTTGAAGGGTGCCACTAGTCGCCGCTGTTCCCAAACCTAACTCCGACGTTGAGATACGCGAGGTTCCGTTTCCCGAGCTCGAAGCTAACTCTGCTTTGCTTGAGGTTGAGCTCTCAGAAGTTTGCGGTACTGACGTCCATTTGCAACGTGGATTGTTGCAAGGTGTTCCTTACCCGCTGGTACCGGGTCACGTTTCGATCGGTCGGCTTGCGACAATCAGAGGAGAGTTGCTCGACGTAAATGGCCGGCAGTTTCACGAAGGTGATCGGGTAACGTTTCTAGACGTTCACCGCACTTGTAATGCCTGTTGGTACTGCCTCGTTGCAAAAACAACTACGCGCTGTCCCCACCGGAAAGTCTACGGAATCACTTACGGATTAGATGATGGACTTTGCGGTGGCTGGGCCTCGCACGTGTATCTAAAGCCCGGAACGCGCTGCATTAGTGTTGAAGCAACACCGGAAACTTTTATGGCCGGTGGGTGCGCGTTACCAACAGCATTACATGCGGTAGAGCGTGTCGAAATAAAGATCGGTGACACGGTAGTAATTCTAGGCTCTGGTCCCGTCGGACTCAATTCGGTGTTGCTTGCCCGCATGAGCGGAGCACTGCGTGTGCTTTGTATTGGGGCACCACAGTCTCGACTCGAAGCAGCACTAAAGGCCGGCGCGACTGATGTGCTAAATATCGAAACTAACAACGAAGATGCTCGTCTCGCATGGGTCCTGAAACACACAAATGGTCGTGGCGCCGATGTGACCATTGAAGTCGCAGGAGTGGCCGAGGCAGTAGTTCAGTCTATGAAATTCACTCGTGATGGAGGGCGTGTTGTTATTGTTGGGCAATACACCGATCATGGACCAGTAGAGTTTAATCCCCACTTGGATCTCAACAAAAAACACCTCGAGATTCGAGGTTGCTGGGGCTCAGACTTCTCACATTTCTATCGTGGAGTGCAAATAGTATCTGAACCAGGTATTGCCGGACCGTGGGAGGAAATGCACCTTACTGAGTTCAACCTGGACCATGCCAATGAGGCCCTCGCCGCCGTCGCAGACGGAAAGGTTCTCAAGGCGTTGATAAATCCTTCTCTCGTTTAGTCATGCTTTAAAACTTATTGGTCATTTTCCATTTTCCATTTCTCATTTTCCATTTTTTAAGACGCTCCGCGCACTCGGAGTAAGTTTCGAGTTTTAGGTTTCGAGTACCGCGGTGACTTACTCTAAACTCGAAACTTGAAACTCGAAACCTACCAAGACCGACAACCTAAAGCATATCGGACACAGCCGAGTTCGCGGAGCGTCTTAAAAAATGGAAAATGAGAAATGGAAAATGGAAAATGACCAATAAGTTTTAAAGCGCCGGATTAGGGAAGAAGATCAACTGCGACCGCGCGATCTTCGTTCACGCATTTCGTCGCGAATGGTCTGAAACTGTTTCCATTGATCAGGTGTCAGGACTTGCTGCATCTTGTCATCTGCTTGCTTGCGAATGTCGTTCACTTTCGGCTCCGACTCTTTTCGCAAAGTACGCAACTGCTCACGCGTCTCACCAAAAATTTGTTGCACTTTAGTTTTCTGATCGGCGTTAAGCTTGAGACGTTCCGAGAGCTGCTCAAACCGATCGCGAGGAGCTACATTACGCGCATACCCACGGTAGACATTGAGTGCCAGCGCTCCGGCCACAAATCCAAGAACAAAAATGACGATTGCCGCAACTCGAACCTGCCAACGGTTTTTAGTACTGGTATTCATTATTTCGCCTCATCGTCTTCATAAATTGCGCTCAACACCTGCTCATACGTCACTTGATCATCATCACCTTGATCGAGGAGCACTGATTCAGCTGAATATGCAGTTGCGGTCTGTTCTGTCGTTGGTCCAAGCGTTGGAACAGTAAAGCTCAATGCAGCTAACGCGACTGTCGCAACTGCCATCGACGAGACAAGTGCTCCAGCTGATTTCCAAAGACGTATCAGGGCTGGAAC
>JBKPQV010000124.1:0-6816 GCA_046734235.1 Acidobacteriota bacterium | reverse complement strand
GCACCGCTTTGTTACAGTGATCCTTATCCGATCACGACCTATCATTGATTACAACCTTTTTGGAATGTGGGAGGCGAAGTTTGTTTAATCTCGCCGTGACAAAGCGGTGCCAGGCCACCGCACTCCAAGGAGTAAAGGTGTGGCACCTTCCTTGCCCTTAGTTAATAACAAGTAATTCGTCGGACGAGAAGCGACTGAATTCAGGACGTTCTCAACTAATGACTACTTTAGAAGGTACTTTTTCCAGGAGGGTCAATGGAAGGTCCACTAAGAGGAATACTGGCAGGGGCGGCGGCGTGGAAATTCGGCGGAGGCTGCATTTCCACAATTCTAATTTTCATCATAGTGTTCTGGTTGCTCGGCTACGTTCATTGCTAGCCGGCAACCAAAACACTTTTTTTATTGATACAAACGCTACCAACTCACTACGAGTTCCTCAGAGGCCTCCCAAACCGGCAGGTTCTGACGAATCGCGCAACGATGCAGTAAGTCGGGCCGTTGCAATAATGCCGAAGCTCCCATTACCACAGTAGTGATTGGATCTTCCGGCACGCTCACATGTAGCTTCAGTTCACTCTGCAAGCGTTCTTTCATCCCACGCAGTAATGAGCCACCACCAGTGAGTATCAATCCTGAATAGTAGATGTCTGCTACAGCTTCAGGCTTAACTTCTTCAATGATTCGGCGGACGCCACCAACAATTTCTGAAATGATAGGTTCAAGCGCTTCGCGCACTTCCTCAGCCCTAATGTTTACAGCGTGAGCTGAACCATCCTGTAGCTGTTTGCCCACGACCTCCATGTATCGCTCGTCCTCCAAATCGTCTTCAACGAGTGCGCCAAGGTCTTTCTTAATCGCCTCAGCAGTGTATTCACCGATTTGCAGAAAATATTTCGAGCGAATGTAGTCGCGGATGTTCTCGTCCATCGCATTTCCGGCTGCTGGCAAACTTGTAGAAGCAACCACTCCACCGGACGCAATTACGGCAATGTTCGTGGTGCCACCACCGACATCCACGACCAGATGTGCGCGTTCATCATCAAAACTCAGGCCCGCACCCAAACCTGCGGCTAAGCCTTCATCAACCAATTCAACTCGTCGCGCTCCGGCATCACGTGCCGCATCTCGTACTGAACGTTGTTCGAGATCAGTGGCTGAACCCGGTACACCAACCACAAAGTGTCCCCTTCGATATCCATCGGTGACACTCTTCAAAAACGAAGCCAACATTTTGTGAGTCGCTTCAAAATTGAAGATCGTCCCCGAGCGAATTGGTCTATGTACCTCGATACCGCGTGGCTCACGGCCTAAGAGCTTAAGAGCCTGATAACCAACAGACACAACTGTTCCGTCGTATCTATCGATGGCGATAACCGAAGGCTGGTTCAGCAGTACCCCTTTGTCGGGGTCATAGATAAGTGTGTTGGCGGTTCCGAGGTCAACAGCCAGTTCATGCTTGAAAAACTTTTCAATAAACTTCATGGCAACATTTTCCTCCTCCAGACTGGCAGGGGCTAGTACGCACTTCAATCCGTTTAACTCAGTGGCAACTTTGATGCCTGAGTCTTACCTCTCGTCTACGGGGGAATTGTCTGTAAGAATACTAAAGTGCGATTACAGGAAAGTTTCCAGAAGACGTATCACAAATGTTCGGGAAGCCTGATCGTTGTATGAGTTCGAAGCGTTCAGGATGACTGGAACCACGCGCGACAAAATCGGTCAAAGAGTGCATTTTTGGTCACACAAGATCCTAGATTGGAAAATTTGGATTTCCGTGGCGGGTCGCGGATTTCGTTAAATTCGCAGGCTTCAGCCTCTGGCCGCGCCTGACTCTCGGATTAGGGACTGCGTAATTAGATCTTGCAGCCGCTTTAATCCACCGTTCGTGTCGTTCCCTAGCTCAACTCGAATTGCCCTTCGGCCACGCTTTGACAGCGAATGGAAATCGCCCAGTGCCTGGGCCTGTTTCAGGATGCTGAAAGTGTACGGTTCGCCTGGTACCGGAAAATCAGTTTTGTCGTTAGCCGTGATTTGAAAGAAGACCCCTGAGTCGGGTCCGCCCTTATGGAGTTGTCCCGTGGAATGCAAGAAGCGCGGTCCATATCCACTCGTGGTTGCACACTTGGTACTGTTACGAAGTGTCGTCCGGATCTGCTCTATAAGATTTTCAACTTCCTGGGTTTCTTCTACGTAATCGAGAAACGCAATGTAATCGCCGCTCTTTACTGTTGCAAGAAGTGAACGGATCGCGTCAAGGGTAGACGCTGACTGAAGTTTGTCATTCGTCCCATCTGTATAAATCGTGATGAGATCGTCGGCAACGAGTTGATCTTGTTCGGGCAGCCGTCCGTGACTCACAAAAGTGTTTAGCAATTCCTTCGTAGCATCTTTCGATTCCTGGACATTTGGTTGATCGAAAGGATTGATGCCGATCCGCCATCCGGCACATGCCGTTGCAAACTCCCAAACAAAAAACTCAGCACTGAGATCGTAGATGTCGCCGATTTCGCGATAAATGACCGGATGACCAGCATCCGCTAATACCTGCAAACGTTCACGAGTTGCAGGTGACGTTTCACTTGTTGAGATTGAGACAAACAGACGATCTTCGCCATAAGATGCTGGCCCAGCTAATGGTTCGGACGCCACTGGCAACACACCTTTGCCCTCTTTACCTGTGCTTTCAGCAACTAGTTGTTCAATCCATAAACCGAGCGTGGAAATCTTTTCGTCGATTACTAAAGTGAGCTTGTCGCGCCCTGCATTGGCACACTCACCAATAATTGCGCCGAGTTGTAACGCGGTGTTTTTTCCGGCAGGCATAACCGGAGAGCAACTCTGTTCAGATTCCTTCGCATGCGCCAGGAACTTATGCAAGTCGATGCCCATTAAGGCCGCGGGTACCATTCCAAAATACGAGAGAGCGGAATAGCGTCCACCAATATCGGATTGATTGAGGAATGTGCGTTGGAAGCCGAGTTGGGAAGCAGTTTCAACTAGAGGAGAGCCGGGATCTGTAATCGCAATAAAATTTCCACCGGGTGAAGAGACTCGTTTGCTTAATTGGTCGTACCAGAACTTGTAGAAAGTATTAGGCTCAGTGGTCGAACCCGATTTGGAAGCAATAACAAAAAGACAGGTCTCCAGTTCAATTCGCTCGAGAAAACCGGCCAGCACATCCGGGTCAGTTGAATCCAACACCAGCAGTTCGGGGAAATCTGGCTGCCGACCGAAAGTTTTAGCCAGCACTTCCGGGCAAAGAGATGAGCCTCCCATACCGCAGACCATTACGGTCTTGAAACCACGACCGCGAATTAGATTGGCAAACTCGGTGAGCTCATCGACGACTCCGAGCATTTCATCAGGAACAGTCAGCCAGCCCAACGAATTCTTGATGATCTTCTGGCTGTCAGCATCTTCCTTCCAAAGTGACGCGTCTTTACGCCAGATCCGCTTCGCCACACCTTCGCGTTCTGCTTCTTCAATGGCACTATTGGCGCGTTCCTCGAGATCACCGAGAACAGTTTCCATGCGGTTCATTGTGAAGTTCCCTAGCCTTCCGTTTTGATTGGACACCAGTTTACCAACTTCCAATCAGGAGCGGGAGCGCAGCGACCAAACGCGAGAGATGCGCCGGATAGGAAAATCGACCTTAACCACAAAGGCAGAAAGACACGAAGGCACAAATCTCAGATAGTTAGGACAGTTTTCGAGTCTTAGTGTCTTAGTGTCTTAGTGGTTAGATCTTCCATCATCCGTTCTTTTACTTTCCTATGACCTGAGCTATCGTTGACCTAATGAACAAAGAAAAGAAACAGGCATTGATCGTTGTTGATGTGCAAAACGATTTTTGTCCTGGTGGTGCGCTGGCGGTTGCTCACGGCGATGAAGTCGTTGAGCCTTTAAACAAGCTCATCGACAAGTTTCTCAAAGAAGGCTTACCGGTCTACAAAACTCGAGATTGGCACCAACCGACTACCAAACACTTTCAAGCGTATGGCGGCACATGGCCCGTCCATTGTGTGCAAAACACCAAAGGAGCAGAGTTTCATCCGCGACTAAGAGATGACTCACGCATTCACATAATCTCAAAAGGCCTCGGCGACACTGATTGCTACTCCGGGTTCGACGAAACTGATCTTGCACAGCAATTACACAGTGCAGGCGTGGAAGAAGTTTTAATCGGCGGCCTGGCAACTGACTATTGCGTTAAGAACACAGTCCTCGATGCACGTAAAAACGGTTTTCAGGTCAGGGCCCTGGAAGACGCCATGAAACCCGTCGAAGTAAATCCCGGCGACGGCAGTCGAGCTATTGAAGAAATGCGTGCGGCGGGGGCCGAAATTGTTCATAGCGATGAGCAGGCAGGTAGTTGATCCGTCACTCAATCTGAAATCTGAAATCTGAAATCTTAAATCTGAAATCCCTATGGGCACCCTCAACATCGACCGCTACCACGCAGCAATGGGAGACGCGTCCTTCAAGGACGTAACGCGTTTGCATGACGGCCAACTAAGCGACGCCGAAGCTACTTTCTACATCACGCAACGCAAACTTCCCTTTGCCCCATGCCTCGGCCATGAACGTCTTGTGCGCCTCTTGGTCGACAGTCAAATCGATCGCCCGCGGTTGCGATTCCTCGAGCAGGATCGTGGTGGCTTGCAACTCTTCGCGAAAGCAATCGAAGACATTCAATTCGTGGGCAGGATTCGTACTGTTAGACCAGGAACAATTGTTTTTGCTCAAGAGCCGTTCGCTGATATCAGCGGCGCCTTCGGCTTAACTCAGGCCCAGGAAATCAAATTCGAACATGCGTTTGATCTACCAATGACGACTGCCAGCACGGCAATGCAACTCCGCATGGCTGCCGGAGAAGATCGTTGGCTGTCGGACTTTTCATTGCGACGTAATGGTGACATTGAGCGTGCTGTTGATATCGCGGTCTACGCATTCATCGGCGGGTTCAACGACACATCAAACATGGAAGCGGCACACCGTCTCGATCTTCCCGCTGTGGGAACCGAAGCGCATTACTGGCAACAGGCCTACATCGAGTACATGGACGATCCAGAGATTGAACCGCGCACCGGCAAGCCTAAACATTTCGAACAGGTTGCGTTTGAACGTTGGCTGGATGCGAATCCAAACGGCACTACTTTGTTACTCGACACCATCGACGTTTACATGGGTGCGGTGCATGCCGCGATGGCCGCCACGTCCAACGATTCACGGCGGCGAGCATTCAAAGGCTTCAGAGTCGACTCAGGCGATCTCGCGGAGCTTGGTGAATGGTGTCTGAGATTTTTCGACGCCAATGGATTGGTGGGACTGCGGCCTAATCTGACTGGTGATCTCGATGTTGAAAAAGTGAGGCAAATAGTTGCGGAATTTCCGGCGGTCAAGGGATTTGGAATCGGTACAAAGCTATCGAGCGAAGTGAAAGCTGTGGCCGGAGTGATCTTTAAGCAGTGCCTGATGAAAGGGCGACCAACACTCAAAGCATCGAACTCGAAGGAAAAGATTACCTTACCGGGCCGTCTTCAGCTTTTTCGTGGCAGCGACGCTCAAGGAAACTACGTCGGAGATATCATTGGCCTGGATGATGAAGAGATTGTGATTCCGGGGGCATCGAATGTGGAAAGGTTACTCGTTAAGTTTTGGGAGAATGGACAACACTCGGCTATTCCTTCGATCACCAAACAAAAACTGTTCGTTGAAGAACAACGAAAGCGCTTCGCGGATATCGACAATTATCCACGGGCGCTCAGCAAGAAATTAAACACGCTCCGCGACGAACTTACAGAACAAATGCGGAAAGACGAGTCTGGTTGGCAAAAAGTGTTAGAAATGCCTGACTTGACGACCACAACCTAGCTCGGTAAACACTCAGAGGACTTAACCACGAAGACTCAAAGACACGAAGGCACAAATACGTAAATTGATGAGAGGCAAATCGTGCCTTTGTGTCTTCGAGTCTTGGTGGTTAAATTCATGCAAAGGGTTGGTCATTCGATTTCGCTGGTTAGACGAAAGGACACATATGAGCGCGCCAGAAAAAGCAACTAAACAAAGCGTGAGGGATCTAGTTTCCCCCGACGAATGGCAAGCTCGCGTAGACCTGGCTGCCGCTTACCAGCTAGTTGCTGGTTACGGTTGGGACGACCTTGTGTTTACGCACATTTCAGTACGCGTTCCAGGACCTGAACATCACTTCCTTATCAATCCATACGGAATGATGTTTGAGGAAATTACGGCGTCGAGTCTGGTGAAAGTTGATCTGGATGGAAACATCGTAATGGAGTCAGACTACAGCATAAACCCTGCGGGTTTTACCATTCACAGCGCTGTTCACGCCGCCCGAGAAGATGCTATATGCGTCATGCATCTGCATACGGATAATGGTATTGCTGTCTCAGCCCAGGAAAATGGTCTCCTACCAATTTCACAACAAGCACTATTTGTATTGGCTTCGCTCGGATATCACGATTATGAAGGACTCGCGCTCAACGACGACGAGAAGCCACGGCTCGTTGCCGATCTCGGCAAGAACACGTTTTTGATTTTGCGAAATCACGGTCTGCTGACTGTTGGTGCAACAGTTCCAGACGCGTTTCTGTCGATGTTCCTATTGGAACGAGCCTGTCGAATTCAGATTATGGCGCAGTCCGGTGGCGGCAAATTAATTCCGATTTCTGATCAAATCCTTGCTGAGATTCCAGCTCAGGAAGCGGTTGTTACACAAGGAGGGCGCGGTCGTCTTGCCTGGCCAGCATTGTTAAGAAAACTGGAGCGGAGTGGATCTAATTACCAGGAATA
>JBKPQV010000123.1:0-3187 GCA_046734235.1 Acidobacteriota bacterium | reverse complement strand
GCATTTGGCGATCCTCGTGTACCTTCAAACAAACATGCAGAAGACATCTTGTTGGGAATGCGTCGCGGTCTTGACTTGTATATCAACCTACGCCCGGTGCGCCTTCTTCATGAACGTTTGACACCGCTTCAGAACCGCAAGGTTGAAGAGATCGATTTTGTGGTCCTCCGAGAAAATACCGAAGGTGCTTATTGCGGTGCTGGTGGTTTCCTCAAGCATGGGACCGCCAACGAAATTGCGCTTCAGGATGAGGTGAACACCCGATACGGCGTCGAGCGAATCATCGTCGCCGCTTTTGAGTACGCACAGAAGAACGGGCGCAAGCGAGTTACGATGGCTGATAAGTCGAACGTACAACGTTTCGGTGGAGATCTCTGGCAACGCGTCTTTAAAGAAGTCGCGGCTTCGTACAGCGACATCACCGCCAATCATCAGTACGTTGATGCTATGGCCATGTTCATGGTGCTTAATCCCTCACAATACGAAGTAATCGTTACTAACAACTTGTTTGGAGACATCCTCACAGACCTCGGAGCCGCTATCCAAGGCGGACTCGGACTTGCCGCTTCAGGAAACATTCATCCGGGGAAAGTTTCACTGTTTGAACCTGTCCATGGCAGTGCGCCGCCTTTGGCCGGAAAAGGAATCGCAAATCCAATCGGAGCTATTCTGACTTCCGCGATGATGTTAGAATACCTGGGCTTCCCGACTGAGAGTGATGCAATTGAAGTTGCGGTTCGTGCTGCCGTTTCTGCAAATGAAACGACAACTGATCTTGGCGGGGATCTTTCTACTGAACAGGCAGGCAGCGCAATAATTGCGCACCTTCCCTAGCCTGGAACGAAGATTTATCTGGCGAGGCGAAGATTTATGAAGTCAGCCAATAAGAGATTCACACAAAAAGCAATTGCGGTGGTCGTGATAGTGACATTGCTTTACGGGGCGGGCGTTGCGCCTGTAGTGATGATGTTTATCACGGGGGTGGTGCTCATCGTTTTCATGTTCTCGCGTCGCTCCCAAAATCGCGAGATTGAAAAGATCTTCGATTTTTATCTTGCTGCTGACTCCATTTTGAGAGACGAAGATCGTAGCTGGTATGGTTTTGAAGTGTCTGAAGTGATCGAAAACGGCGAGGTGGTACTCGACGCTATGCCTGATCCTCCGCCGCTGCATTTGTTTACCCTGGGAGCACTGCACCAGCTGGTCGGAAATCACAACACTGCGCTCGAATATCTTTCACACATTGTAGATGATGAGAATTTTGATGAACGTAATCGAATGGCACCCTCAGGACAGTTGCGTCGTTATGTAGATCTGCTGCGGAAGATCGAAGCTGAACCTTCATTCGCTCCGCAGACGCTCGGCGCAATTAGATCTTTGGAGCGTATGCGACGCCGCCGTGCCGCTACGATGCTGACAGAGAGTCGCATGGCACTAAAACTTGCTCCCAAAACGGAAGAGCCTGCTAAGCCGACTGCTCCGGTTGTCGCTTCATCAACAATTCCAGTCGCAGCACCACCGCCAATTTGCGATGTGTTGAACGACATCTACGCGGACGACAACTTACCTTCCAACTAAAACTTTCTTGAGCTGAATCTCGCTTGTTTGAAACCTTAACAGCCGAAATCATCGCGATTGGTTCCGAGTTATTAGCGCCTGATCGAACCGATACCAATAGCCTTTGGCTAACCGAAAAACTCAACCGTCTTGGTATTGAAGTCAAACTAAAAACGATCGTCGGTGACGACGACGCAAGACTGGAAGAAACAATCAAAGACGCAACGCGCCGGTCAAAAGTCGTCATCACAACCGGCGGTCTTGGTCCTACCGAAGACGACATAACCAGAAAAATTACAGCGCGCGCACTGGGGCGACGACTGTTGCTTGACGAAGCCGTTCTGGCTGAAATCAAACAGCGCTTTCAGGGCTTTGGCGTCGCTATGCCCGAACGAAATTCAAGACAAGCAATGGTGATCGAAGACGCTGAAGTCTTACCCAATCCAAATGGAACCGCGCCAGGCATGTTTATCGATCACAACGGCACAGCCATCGTCTTGCTTCCCGGTCCCCCTCGGGAAATGAAACCGATGTTTGAAAACCATGTCTCTTCCAAACTGGAAGGTCGTGCAGGAAACATTCGTGTCGTGCGGAGAATGCTTCGTGTCGCCGGACTGGGGGAGTCAGCCGTCGATGAAAAGATTGCCCCTGTTTATACCCAATACGACAACCCGCAGACCACGATCCTATTCAATCAAAGTGAGATTGAAGTCCATCTTACTGCGCGTGGGCGCACTGAAGATGAAGCCAATGCCCTGCTCGATCGAGTTGTACTGCAGATCGAGGAAAAGTTGGGAAACGCAATCTTCTCCTTCAACGGTGAAAAGATGGAAGAAGTTGTCGGTCTGAAACTGACCGTTGGCGGTTACACATTGGCTGTGGCTGAGAGTTGTACCGGAGGATTGCTGGCGGAACGACTCACTGATATTCCTGGTTCATCGAAATATTTCATCGAGGGCGTTGTGACTTATGCTAACGACGCGAAGACGCGAGCGCTTGGTGTTGAGCCGATGTTGTTACTCGAACATGGTGCCGTGAGTGCACCGGTTGCCGAGGCTATGGCTGAAGGAGTTCGCAAGCGAGCAGAAACTGATTTTGGCTTGTCGATAACTGGAATCGCCGGTCCTGGCGGTGGCACAGAAGAAAAACCTGTCGGTACGGTTTTTATAGCGCTATCGTCGGAAGTGGGAACAGAGCATCGAAAATTAAAACTTCCTGGAGACCGGCAACTAATTCGCTGGCGTGCTTCACAGGCGGCACTTGATCTACTAAGAAGACGGCTTATCTGATTTCGGTTTCAGCCGATCGCGAATTGCTTTTATTAATTGGTCTACGCCCTCCCCATACTTCCCTTCCTTATAAAGAGGAACAGCTCGATCACCAATCTCCTTACAAACCTCATCCGGCAATTCTGCTCTCAACGCTTCGCTGACCTGTATCCGCCACAATCGGTCTTTGATAGCCAGCACGAGCACGACTCCTCTACCGCTTTGTCCACCAGGTCGCCATTGTCTTGCAAGAGCAAGTGAGTAGTCGTATAACGACTGGCCATTAATTGTATCTACAGTCGCAACTACAAATTCGACATCAGCATTTGCCTTTAATTGATTTATTGTGGACACCAATCGCG
>JBKPQV010000122.1:0-10164 GCA_046734235.1 Acidobacteriota bacterium | reverse complement strand
GATGTGTAACAGCCCAACAGACGCCAAGTGTGATGCGCCGGGTGCGAATGACGACGCTTCAGGTACAGCAGCAGTTTTGGAAATGGCCCGCGTGATGGCGAAGTACCAGTTCGACGCCACTATTGTGTTCATGGCTGTTCCAGGTGAAGAACAAGGACTACTCGGCGCCACTCACTTTGCCGAAGAGGCCAAACAGAAGTCGATCAACATCGATGCGATGTTTACCAACGACATCATTGGTAACACGCTCGGCGGTAACGGCGTAAGAGATCGCGCGACTGTCAGAGTTTTTTCGGAGGGAGTTCCCTCCAACGAAACTACAGCCGAAGCTACAACGCGACGGAGTGTTGGCGGTGAAAACGATTCAGCATCACGTCAACTTGCGAGGTTTATTAAAGAGACTGGCGAGGCGAACGTTGCGCTGATGAAAGTAATGATGGTTTATCGACGTGATCGCTACGGCCGGGGCGGCGATCATATTCCTTTTTTGGAGCGTGGTTTTCCCGCAGTGCGCTTCACCGAAGTGAATGAAGAATTTCGACACCAACACCAAAACGTACGAACTGAGAATGGTGTGCAGTATGGTGATTTACCGGAATTTGTAGATTTTCCTTACATTGCAAATGTCGCACGGATAAATGCTGCCTCGTTAGCAGCCTTAGCCTTGGCGCCAGCAAGACCCAAGGGAGTCAACATTTTGACTGCGCGTTTGGCTAACGACACAGATCTAAAATGGGAGGCCAACAATGAGCCGGATCTTGCTGGCTACGAGATTGTTTGGCGAGACACTACCGCGGCAGTTTGGACTAATTCAAAAGCAGTTGGGAACGTAACAAGTTTCACTATGAAAGGCATGTCCAAAGATAACTATTTCTTTGGAGTGCGCGCTGTAGATAAGGACGGCAATCGTAGCGTGGTTACTTATCCCCGGCCCCTGGGAGGCAGGAATGCTGCGCCGGGCGCTACCACCACAACGCCAAACCCCTAGGCTCGGGACTTTTTTCAACCAACTGCTTGATCTGAGCGTCTAAGTGTGTGTTGAGACGCTCTGATTACCCGACGCGTTTCCCCATAAAATCCACGAAAAACTGTGGTGCTGAATATGAAAACACGGAAGATTTCGCATAGTTTGCGCGTTGTGGTTGCGGCGGCGTTAATTGCCGGAATACTTGCTGGCACGGTCAATCAGTCGCTAGTTGCTTTTGCTGATTCTGTTAAGGAATCGAAACCGAAACAACTGACTGAGGAACAGCGCATTATCCACGTTCTGAACCGGCTCGGATTTGGCGCTCGTCCGGGCGATGTCGAACGAGTGAAAGCGATCGGGATCGAGAATTACATCAATCAGCAACTCAATCCCGATAAGATTTCAGACACAGTCGCCGAGAACAAAGTCAAAGATCTTTCCGTGTTAACAATGTCCTCGGCGGAGTTGTACGAGAAATTCCCGCAACCTGGCCAATTGCTTCGTCAACTACAAGCTCGCGGTGTGATCCCGTCTGACTTGCAAGAAGCAAGGGAGAATCGGGTTAAGGGCGGGGCCAATGCCCAACAGCCCGTTGGAGAAATGCCTGCACAAGGTAACCAGGGTAATCAACCACCTCCATCTCAAGCGGGAAACCCTCTCGACAATCAGAAGTATCGGGCTGCTATCCAGGAGTATTACCGTGAAAATGGATTACAACAGCCGCAACGCATCATGGCCGAACTGCAGGCGTCGCGAATCCTTCGCGCTGTTTACAGTGAAAGACAGCTCCAGGAAGTGATGGTCGACTTTTGGACCAACCACTTCAACGTGTTCGCTGGAAAGGGAGCAGACCGTTGGTTATTGCCTTCTTACGATCGCGACACTATCAGGCCGAACTCGATGGGTAAGTTTTCTACGTTGCTGGAGGCGACAGCCAAAAGTCCGGCAATGCTTTTCTACCTAGACAACTTCCAGAGCGTTACACCAAATCAGCAGCGGGATTCAGGAACAGGTCAACGACGTCCCGGTCTAATAAGAGAATTGATTAACCAACAAAGACGACGAGATCTCAACAACCCGATTCAAGACCCGGCGATGAGACAGCCGCCGCAACGACAACGCCGCGGAATTAATGAAAACTACGCTCGTGAGTTGATGGAGCTCCACACATTGGGTGTTGATGGAGGGTACACCCAAAAAGACGTTCAGGAGGTAGCGCGTTGTTTCACGGGTTGGACCATTTTCCAACCGCGTGGTGGCGCTGCAGCTGTAAACGCTTTGATGGGAAATGAAGGAGCACGACGGAGTGCGGGCACATTCTTTTTCAATGCGCGTGCTCACGATGATGGCGAAAAGGTTGTGCTGGGTCAGAAGATTCCTGCGGGGGGCGGGATCAATGACGGTCTAAAAGTGCTCGACATTCTTTCGCACTATCCTTCGACGGCAAAATTCATTGCCACGAAACTCGCTCGTCACTTTGTGTCGGATAATCCATCTCCGGCTCTCGTGGATCGCGTGGCGACAACATTCACGAAGACTGATGGCGATATTCGCGAAACGTTGCGAGCGATCTTTATGTCGCCGGAGTTTAATTCGCCGGAAGCTTATCGAGCTAAGATCAAGCGTCCATTTGAGCTGGTTGTTAGCGCCATCAGAACACTGGGCGCCGATACCAATGGTGGACCAGGCACTCACCAATGGATCGCTCGGATGGGTGAACCGCTTTACGGTTTTCAAACTCCCAATGGCTACTCCGATTCAGCAGAGAGTTGGGTTAACACTGGCGGATTGCTCGAACGAATGAATTTTGGGCTTGCCCTGGCAAGCAATCGAGTGCAAGGCACAAGAGTGAACTTAACAACGCTTACAGGCAACGTGAATCGAGCTGAGATCAACAAGACGAAGGTCATGGATGAGACTCTAAAGACGATTCTGGCAAGCGATGTTTCCAACGCCACGCGCGAGGCACTCCTAAAGCAGATGGATCAGGAAACTGTTGTGAGTCTGCCGGGTCCAAGGAGCCAGGAACCGCCACGCGATCAGATGGGACCGCCGGCTCGACAGATGGATCGTCCAATGGATGGTCCAGCCGAACCACCCTCAGGCGGATTCCAGGGTGGGCCTCAACAGCAGCAACGGCGGCGTGTTGAAGCGAGCATTAATGATCCGGTCACCAAAGTTGTAGGTCTGATATTAGGGACACCAGAATTCCAGCGGCAATAAGTTGTAGTTTCGAGTTTCGAGTTTCGAGTTGAGTTCGAGCTTACTCGAAACTTGAAACCCTAAACTCGAAACTAAGAGGTATGGCAATGAATCGCAGATTTTTCATAAAGTCGGGTGGCGTGGCATTAGCAAGTATTGGCATGTCGATTTCGGCTCCTTCGTTTCTTCAACGAGTGGTAATGGGCCAGGAGCGGAGTCGGATCACTGGTGGGAAGCGCAAGACGCTGGTGGCGATTTTTCAGCGTGGCGCGGTTGATGGTCTCAACATGGTCGTGCCCTTTGGAGAAAGCAATTACTATAGTCTTCGTCCTTCGATAGCGATACCGAAACCCCAATCGGGAAACGCAGATTCGGCTATCGATCTCGACGGTTTCTTCGGACTACACCCATCGTTTAGCTCATTCAAACCACTTTGGGATTCAAAACGACTTGCAATTATCCATGCAGCTGGCTCACCTGATAACACGAGATCCCATTTCGATGCTCAAGACTACATGGAGTCGGCAACTCCAGGACTTAAGTCGACAAGCGATGGTTGGCTGAACCGTTACTTGCAATCAAAGAAAGACGAACAGAAATCGTTGTTCCGCGCCGTTTCGTTTACGCAGACGATGCCGCGTGTATTGCAGGGAAAGGCGCCCGCGATTGCCATGGCCAACATGGCCGACTTCACAATTCGGGCCGGACGATCGTCAGCGAATGTGCAAGGTGGTTTCGAAGAAATCTACGCGCATAACACCAGCGATTCACTCGCCGACATGGGCAGGGAAACTTTCGAGGCGGTTAACTACCTGAAACATGTAAACCCGGCTCAGTACAACCCTGAGAATGGTGCTCAGTATCCGCGCAACCCGTTCGGCAATTCGTTGTTGCAAATCGCCCAACTGATAAAGGCAGGTGTTGGGTTAGAGGTGGCGTTTACTGATATTGGTGGCTGGGATACTCACGTGAACGAAGGAAGCTCACGAGGCCAACTTGGCAATCTGTTACAGCAGTTCAGTTCAGGCATTTCTGCGTTTTATATGGATCTGGGCCAGCGAATGGATGACGTTGTCTTGCTAACGATGTCGGAGTTTGGCCGCACCGTGCGTGAGAATGGTAATCGTGGAACCGATCATGGCCACGCAAATGCAATGTTTGTTTTAGGGAACAGTGTTCGTGGTGGAAAAGTTTACGGGCAGTGGCCAGGCCTTAAGACGGACCAGCTTTACGAGGGCCGTGACCTTGCGTTAACAACGGACTTCCGTGACGTGTTTGGTGAGATTGCCAATCGGCATTTGGGAAATACAAATCTGCAGAGTGTGTTTCCGGGATACTCGATTAGTCAACAGAAGTTTAGAGGCTTTTTAAGCTAGGTCTATTTCAGATTGTAGATTTCAGATTGTGTCCGAGCAGATTGCTGTCAGATTCCGCACAATCTGAAATCTGAAATCTACAATCTGAAATCATCCCGCCATCTCTAAACATTCAGATCTGTGATCTTCCCCCCCCAAATCGATTGATCAAATAAAGCATGAATCCGGCGATCACGGAGACCGTTATGGACAATGTGAACGCCTCATTGTTTTTTCCTGCCTGCACAGCATCGTAAATCGCAACTGAAGCGGTTTGCGTTTTGCCTGGAATGTTTCCGGCGATCATTATCGTCACCCCAAAATCTCCCAGCGCCCGTGCGAAGGCCAATGCGGTGGCCGCAAGAACTCCTTTGGAAGCAAGCGGTAACGTTACGCGGAAAAAGATCCTTCGGTTGTTTAAGCCAAGCGTCCGAGCAGCAGCTTCGAGATCGAGGTCTACCCCTTCAAACGCCGCTCGCAGACTCTTTGTCACCAGTGGCAGCGCATGAATTGAAGCTGCAATGATGGCTGCAGTAACAGTGAAGGTGAGGCGTATACCCAAAGTGCGATACAGAAAGCCGCCAATTGCCGAACGGGTTCCAAGCAATACAAGCAAGTAATAGCCCAGGACAGTTGGCGGCAGGACGAGCGGCAGTGTAACGATCGCATCGATCAGGTTCCTTCCGGGAAAACGCTTGCGCGCTAACAACCAGGCCAACGCTGAACCTGCGATCAAGGCAATCAGAGTGGCCGCGGAAGCTACCGCAAAGGAGAGTCTGATTGGGAACCAATCAATCATGAGAGCGAAAGAACTTAACATTTTCCATATATCATTTGACAGTTTTCATTTGCCATTTCCGGACGCTCCGCGATCTGTCCGAACGAGAAGTCGGTACTACCGCGCGGTAGCGGGTGGGCCAAGCGTGACGTTGGAGTTAAGTGTCACACGTCGCATCATAACGTTATTGGAGTAGTCTTGAACCCGCAGGTCGTCCTTGGGCCCACCCGCTACCGCGAAGTGGTACTGACTTTATCCAAGCAGCGTTCGGACAGATTGCGGAGCTCGGAAATGGCAATTGAAAGATGTCAAATGATATATGGAAAATGGTAGGGGTTCTAAGCGTTTGCTGCACCCATTCTCGGCTTACTTACCGCTTGACTTGTTCGTAACAACAAGCAAGCCAGCAGTGTTCCAATCACGATTCCGCAAAAATCAAACTGCAGGTCGGTGGCGGTATCCAAAGGTCCCCAGATGCGATGGGGATGGAAATACATCTCATCCCACAACTCAATAATTTCGTAGAACGCCGACAGGCTGAAAACAGTCGTGCCCGCGAAAAAAGCAGTCAGAGGTATTGGTAGATGATGGCCCCCCTTTTCCAGTGCGTGCTGTATTAACCAAACGATGATCGGACTTACAAGCACTTGAACTGACATGTGCGAGAATTCGTCGTACTGTAGTGGACCAAACCGTTGCCCGTACAGTCCAAACAAATTACCCAGCGCATCAATCTGCAGTGCTAGAAACACGAGCGCCAGCAACGAGACAGGAATGTTGATCTTATGCCGTCCGCGAACGTAGGCATAGAAAAGACTTAAAAAGACGATGCCGAAGACAGTATTAAACGCGAATGACAGGTGACACATCATTAGCAGAAACACTACGCCGGCAAACAACGACAGTAACGCTAACGACGTCTCAAACTTTCGTAGCAGTCCCATTTGTATCGCCCCTCGATAGATGTGTCTAAAGCGACGCTGGTTAATCGTTCCGATTGGAGCTTACAATCGGCAACGGTCGTATGAACCCACTCAAGCCAAAGATCCTTCGTTACGATTCTCTTCCATCCACCAATAACGAAGCCGCTCGCTGGGCCACTCTCGGAGCGGAGGAAGGGCTCGCTATTGTTGCAGAAGAGCAAACGGCGGGCCGGGGACGATTGCAACGAACCTGGGTTTCACCGAAAGGTGCGGGACTTTATTGCTCGGTATTATTAAGGCCGCAATTTCCGCAAGAATACTGGCCTTTGATTACTTTTGTGGCCGCGCTTTCTGTGAGTGACGCTTTATTGCAGGTTTGTGGGCTGAAAACGGATATCAAGTGGCCCAATGATCTTCTTGCAGGTGAAAGAAAAATTTGCGGCGTCCTGGCGGAGGTTGTCGACACTGAGCTGGGGCGAACAATAGTTTTGGGAATGGGAGTCAACGTAACCCACCAGGCCTTCCCGGAAGAACTCGCAGGCTTTGCCACGTCGGTAGAAGAAGCTACCGGGCAACAATACGAGAGGGGAGCAATTTTGCACTTTTTACTCAATGCTCTCTGCCGCTGGTACGGATTGCTTTATGAAGCAGATGGCAACAAGAAAATAGTTGCGGAATGGATGACCCGCTCGTCATACGCGGAAGAAAAGTTGGTCAAGGTGGTAAACGGTGAGGATACAGTTACCGGAATTACCAGGGGATTGGAGTCCGACGGAGCCTTGAGACTCGAAACTGAGAACGCAGGTATTATCACAATCCGCGCGGGTGATGTTCAGAGTGTTCGACAAGTAGTTTGACTGAACGCCTTGACCACTAAGTCACCAAGGCACAAAGACACAAAACATAGAACATTGATGAGGTTTTCAATTCATGCCTTTGTGCCTTCGAGTCTTGGTGGTTAAAGTCATTGAGGAGTAAGTACACTCAAAGCCGATTACTAATCGATGCAGACAAAATATCGCATAATACTAAGCACTTTTGGATCTTTCGGAGACTTGCATCCTTACATGTCTCTGGCGATGGAACTGCAAGCCCGTGGTCACGAACCCGTTATTGCGACGATGGAGTTCTATCGTCAGAAGATTCAAGAGGCTGGCCTTTCCTTCGTACCAATCCGGCCAAATTTGGCTTCGCCAAAAGAACAGGACGACGAGTTAATTAACAAGATCATGGACCCGATGCGTGGTCCGAAATATTTAACTGAGGAAGTCATCTTTCCGGGTGTTCGAGACGGTTACGAGGATTTGCTGGCAGCCGTGAAAGGCGCAGATCTGCTGGTTACCCATCCGGCCGCTCCGGCTGGACCACTCGTGGGGTTAAAAACGGGTATGCCCTGGGTTTCGACAGTGCTCGCTCCCTTGTCGTTCTTTTCAGCTTACGATCCGCCAGTGCCACCGTTCTGGCAGTGGACCAACAAACTCCGCGTTCTCGGGCCTGGAGTAATGAAGCTTTTTCTCGACACGATGAAGAAGCAATACAAAGCGAAGCTCGTGACGACGTTTCGCGATGAACTAGGGCTACCGGATCACGGGAATCCCATGTTCGAGGGCCAGCATTCGCCGCAATGTATATTGGCACTCTTCTCTGACGAGTTTGCGGCCCCGCAACGTGATTGGCCCAAGCAGGCACATGTCACAGGCTTCTGTTTTTATGACGGAAGGCACGAAGAACAGATAACACCTGAATTGAACGCCTTTCTAGACGCCGGGCCACCGCCAATCGTTTTTACATTGGGTTCCACCGCGGTGTGGGTTGCACGCGATTTCTTTACCGAGAGTGTTGAGGCCGCACTTCGACTAGGCAGGCGTGCAGTGTTACTCGTCGGTGACGAGCGCAATCGACCGGCGAACTTGCCACATACCATGTTTGCTGCTGACTACGCCCCGTACCAATCATTGCTACCGCGAGCCAGTGCGGTAGTGCATTCAGGAGGTGTTGGCACTACTTCACAAGGACTTCTCGCCGGTGTACCCACATTGGTAGTACCTTACGCGTTCGATCAATTTGACAACGCTGATCATGCCCGGCGAGCTGGCACCAGCCGCACGCTGTATCGGTACAAGTACAAAGCTGGCCGCGTTTCAAGGGAACTCGATCTGTTACTTCACGGTGATTCATACAAAGAAAGAGCACAATCGGTTAGAAGGAAACTGCAGCAAGAAAATGGTCCGGCTACCGCCGCTGATCTGATCGAACAACAACTGACCTCAACTAAAAAAGCGTCTGAGGAGTTTGCCTATGCTTCTTGTGATTGACGTTGGCAATACGAACACATCCCTTGGTGTTTATCGCGATGATGTGTTGTTGGCACACTGGCGGTTAACTACGAATCCGGCGAGAACGGTGGATGAGTATGGTGTTCACGCACGCAATCTCTTTGAGTTTGCGCACATGGACTTCAAGGAAATTGAAGCGATTGCTGTCGCCTCAGTGGTTCCACCACTGAATTACACGGTGAGAAGGATGGCAGAGGTTTACTTTGAGCTGACGCCTCTTTTTATTGATCACACGACCGACACGGGAATGAAAATTTTGTATGAACCCGCATCAGATGTTGGTGCTGACCGGATCGTGGATGCTGTTGCTGCGATTAAGAGACATGGTTGTCCGTGTGTCGTCGTCGACTTTGGCACCGCGACAACATTCAATGCCATTAATGCCGCTGGCGAGTACATGGGAGGACTAATCACTCCAGGAATCATGATTTCGTCTGAAGCGTTGTTTGCACGCACTGCAAAACTCCCCAGGGTCGATATTAAGCGGCCACAAAAAGTGATTGGTTCGTCAACCGTTGCGGCAATGCAGTCGGGTTTGTATTACGGTTATGCTGGCCTCGTCGATGGAGTTCTCGAAAAGATGATTGAGGAGTTAGGGGCTAAACCTCGCATCATCGCGACCGGAGGCCTAGCGTCTCTAATAGCAACTGGTTCGAAGTTTATCGAAAAGGTCGACGACACACTCACACTTGAAGGCTTGAGGTTGATCTATGAGCGATCCGTCGCCGCGAAATAGGTCCTATTAGATTTGAATGAACTATTTCAATTACTTCACTGAAATCGAAGATGCGTTTGTTAGACGTCGCGGTAAGCACCTTTTCCTGAGCCCGCTTGACTGGGCTCTGATGGAAACCTGGAAAGAACAGGAGATTCCGCTTCACATCGTCTTGCGTGGTATCGAAAGATCTTTCGATTCTTACGAGGCAAAGCCGCGCAAAAGATCAGTAAAGACGCTCGGTTATTGCCAGGAAGAAGTTGAAGCGCAGTTTGCCGAATGGTTAGAAGCTCGCGTTGGCGCCAATCCTGACTCGAATGGGGCAAGTCAGGTGACCGACTCAGACAAGACACCATTTAATCCAAAAGCGATCCGTGACCATTTAAAGAATTCCCTGGACGCATATTCGGCTCTGGCGGCACTGAGAGCTGCAAACGGTCCTGATGAACTATCAGAAACATTAGACCGGACCTCTAAATTGCTAACGGCAATCGCGGAAGATTTTGAAGCAAATCCCGGCGTCGATACTCGAAAGTTGGAAGCCTCTCTAACTGGTTTAGATCGAATGTTGAATCAGGCAATGTTAGGAACTGTTGCCGTGACGGATCTCAAAGAGATCAAGAATGAATTGAAGGGACAGTTCAAGTCTTATCGAAGTCATATGGATAAGGCGGTGTATGAACAGACGATGGAAAATTTGGTACTGAAACGGCTTCGTGAGCAGTTCGGAGTTCCCAGATTGAGTCTGTTCTATTTGTAGACCGGAGTCACTAGAAGGAATAGTTGATAGGCAGACTAGTAAGAAAGCCCAATGGGAGAAAAGTAGAGCTCGAAAAAGAACAAGTTGGGAAGGGTGGCTTGCCCCCGCTGCCTTACCCAACAAGATCC
>JBKPQV010000121.1:0-12018 GCA_046734235.1 Acidobacteriota bacterium | reverse complement strand
ACTTTCGATGGGAGGCTATGGCTCAATCAAATTTGGTCTCAAATTTCCAGCGACGTTTGTTTTTGCAGGATCCATGAGTGGCGCGCTTGGTGTCACTCGATTGACTGAGAAAGAGATCGTCGCCAGCGGTTGGGCCAAGTCGCTGCAATTGTTTGGCGTCATTGATAGCGAAACGCGCAAAGCGAACGACCCCTTTCAAATCATTAATCAGCTATCACAGTCGCGCGTCAACGCGCTGCCATTCTTTTATTTTGATTGCGGGACAGAAGATTCGCCGCTCATCTTTCCATTCAATCGTGAGTTGGCAATCCTGATGTCAGAAAAGAAGATTGCTCACGAGTATCGAGAATTGCCCGGGGACCACTCGTGGGGATACTGGGATAAACAAGTCCAGGAAGTGCTGAAAATCGCATCGCAAAAAATGCGAATGCCGCCCGCGCCCGTAATAACTCCTAAAGCAACGCCAAAACCAAAACCCAGGTAGCTAACAAACTCCTTGCTTAACTTCGCCAAACAATTAGCCTTTGATGCCGGCAGTCTTCTGGTCCAGCGCCTCGGCTCTGCCCAGGTTTCCCATAAGGGTGATATCGATTTAGTCACTGAAGCCGACATCGCTGCCGAACAACTTATTATCGATCGAATTCGTTCTTACTATCCGCGTCATTCAATACTTGCGGAAGAATCAGGCGAAGCGGTGACTTTTCAATCTGGAGGCGAATGGAAATGGATTATTGATCCGCTCGACGGCACTACTAATTACGCCCACGGTTATCCGTGCTTCTGTGTGTCGATTGGAATGGAACACAATGGCGAACTGGAAATCGGGGTTGTGTACGACCCAATGCGCAACGAGATGTTCGCTGCTGAACGAGGACAAGGGACTACATTAAATGACCGCCGCGTTCGCGTATCGAATGTTGAAGAACTTAGTAGGGCGATGCTCTGTACAGGTTTTCCTTATAACGTCCGGGAGCGCCCGGACTTTACGCGCGAGTTCGCCATATTCACGATGAACGCGCAGGCTGTCAGGAGAGACGGGTCAGCCGCGATAGATTTAGCCTATGTTGCTTGTGGACGATTTGATGGTTTTTGGGAGGACGGCTTGAATCCGTGGGACATGGCCGCTGGCGTATTGTTGATTAAAGAGGCTGGTGGACACGTCACGAATTACCAGAACCAACCTTTGAGCATCTACACGAAAAAAGTAGTGGCAACGAATGGCCTGGTCCATGACGCCATGCTCGAGTTTTTGAAATAGAATGTCCGATAAACTTTAGTTTGTCGATCTTAAAAAACCGAACTTAGGGAGTTAGGCTACGCTCGTCATTCAGAGGTTATAGTTGGTGAGATCGACAAACTAAAGTTCGTCGGACATTACTCTAAAGCGCAGATCCAATCACTTGCGCTAAACGCTCCGTTTCCTTTCGGGCGCACGCTCGAGTCTGTTCATTGGGAACTGGTGGCAGTTCATGAAGTGGGTGATAAATAACCACGACTTTCCCAAGATGTGGTACGCGCCAGCCTCTGGGCCATACCTGATTTCCTCCCTTTATCGTCACAGGAAGAATCGGAACATTTGCTTCCAGCGCCAGGCGCACAGCACCAGCCTTGAATCGATCCAGCGCACCCGATGCAGTGCCGCGCGCTCCTTCTGGAAAGATCACCACAGCACCGCCGTCACGCAGAAATTGTAGAGATCGACGAATCGCAGCCGGATCGCTTCCTTCCAGAGCCAACGGCCACGCACCCAGCCAAATTAAACATCTTCCGACAATTGGCCAGCGAAAAGCATCGCTCCAGGCGAGGTAGCGCGTGGGACGCTTTATTGGTAGTGAGAGCCAGAAAGGGTCGATATAGGTCTGGTGGTTTGAAGCAATGATTAAACCACCGTTTTGGGGAACGTTTTCCAGGCCTTCGAACTCGATTTTCCAGAGCACTCTAGAGCCAATGCCAATGACCGATCTGAGGATCTCCAACGCCCACTGAGGAAGTATCGCGCCGCCCTTATTATTGAGCGACTTCGATCTTTTGGCTGGAGATGTGCCATTGTTGTTCAATCGGCGTCAGTGAAAAGTTTCCTGCCTGGCGTTTATCTCGTCCCACCAATCAGGTACGTCAGATATCTTTAAAGTATCGTTATTCCAACGCTCACACGAGGTACATTCAAAACCCGTGTAGTCGAACGCTTCCTGCTTCGTCAAACTCACAAACACTCTTTCATTACATTCAGGGAACGAACATCTGCGGTCAACTTCAACCAGCATAACTTGACGTTCGATTCTGAGACCGCGACCCGGTTTCATGATTGTTTATTTTACAACGGCCATTCCTTGTCGATGAACTCGACATGGATACGTGGGATTCCATCAGCTCCGGTACTTCTGGCTCTAATCGCCCCAACGACTGTCATCCCGTATTGGGCGCTCGTCAAGCGAATGAAGCGTCCAATTGGAATTTGCAGCGTGGTATAGACGGTTGCCCCTCGTTTGCTGATGTTTTCTGTGACGGTTATTTCTGACGGTCCCGGTTCTCCCTTTTCATCGATAGTTTCGATTTGCATATCGACAGCGATGTTGTGCCGCGTATGAATTCGTTGATCAGAAGTCGGGATCGGTTTGATTTCTTCGGGAGTCGCCATAGCTTGAAACGCTGTGTTGGAAATGTCGTAACGTTTCCATGGCTCAATTTCATAGCTGGCCGGAGGACGTTTACCAATGAAAGCGACCCCAACGTCAAATGTCGTCAGCTTGGTTTCCGGAGACGTCGTTCCTCTTACATAGCGAACCAAAGCGTAAATCCTATACTGATCTTCGGCATGGTCAAAGACCCGCAATTGACGAGGCATGGGGATGGTCATGTGCAAAATCCGTCCTTTTTCGGTTGGGCGTTTGAGAGAAAATCCCGCCCCGAAAGGGGTGACATTTTGCAGTCTGGTTATTTCCATCCACTCAAAATCCGGTGTTTCCTTGCATACAACGCGCACCGGAAGTTTGAGCTCGAGACGCTCCCGAATTCGTTTCCAGGTATGTTGTTCACTCATTCTCTGAAGGGGGCTATTGGGCCGGTTGAAAGAGAGCTCTCAAAGCCGCCTTCGTGGGAGTAATATCCTCAAAGGTTGAGTCCACTGAAGCTATTGATTCTATTAGAGTTTCACTCAATCAAGAGGTTGCCAATTACGGGCAAAAAGGTTAAAATTGCCACGTCATTTGAAACCTGATGTTCCACCTTTTTTTAAGCAAAAAAACTCCACCAAAGCAAAAGATTTCCTTAAGTGGAGGTCTCACTGTGTGCCGCTGAATGCATGCGCCTTGGTCAGTGAAGGGTCGAAGTTAGATTGTTAACTTGCCAAGACTGGCGGATTGTACTGGAAAGGTCGTTAGATGGAAACAACTTCTGAACGCAATCATATAAACATTGAAGACGAGATGCGGCGTTCGTATCTCGATTATGCAATGTCGGTAGTTATCGGCCGCGCATTGCCCGATGTTAGAGATGGTCTAAAACCAGTTCACCGTCGGGTCCTCTGGGCGATGCACGAACTGGGAAACTCTTATAACAAACCCTATAAAAAAAGCGCTCGTATCGTTGGCGACGTGATCGGAAAGTATCACCCGCATGGTGATATGCCTGTCTACGACACGATTGTTCGCCTCGCGCAGGATTTCTCCATGCGGTATCCCTTAATCGATGGTCAGGGAAACTTTGGATCCGTCGATGGCGATGCTGCAGCCGCGATGCGTTACACCGAAATTCGCATGGCGAGATTGGCCAATGAACTATTGGCCGACATCGAAAAAGAAACGGTCGACACTCAACCCAATTATGACGAATCGCTAAGTGAGCCAAAGGTCTTACCGACACGCGCTCCCAATCTGTTGATAAACGGTTCAGACGGTATCGCCGTCGGAATGGCGACAAAGATTCCCCCTCATAATCTCACTGAGGTTGTGGACGCGACGATTGCCTTACTCAAGGATCCAGACATTGCTGTCGAAGGCTTGACCAAAATCGTAACCGGCCCGGACTTTCCTACCGGCGGTTTCATTTATGGTCGTGAGGAGATCAGGAAATCCTATCTTGAGGGACGAGGCGTATTGCAGTTGCGAGCGCGCGCTGGAATTGACCGGATCGGTCGCGGTAGCCAGGAGCGAGATGCAATTGTAATTACAGAGATCCCGTTCCAGGTAAACAAGGCCCGACTGATTGAACGAATCGCCGAGCTCATCAATGAAAAGAAGCTGGATGGAATATCCGATCTGCGAGACGAATCGGATCGCACCGGGATGCGGATCGTTGTTGAGTTGAAGCGAGATGCTGTACCGCAAGTCGTACTCAATAAGCTCTACAAACTAACTCCAATGCAATCGTCGTTTGGCGTGATTAACCTCGCGATTGTTAATGGGCAGCCACGAGTGCTGAATCTCAAGCAGATGCTTGAGTGTTTTATCGAGTTTCGCCGCGAAGTTGTCCGCCGTCGTACTGAATACGATCTGCGAAAGGCAAAAGCTCGAGCTCATATTCTTGAGGGGCTCACGAAGGCAATTGATGCGCTTGACGCTATCGTTACTCTGATTCGGAATTCGCGCTCAGTTGATGAAGCCAGGCAATGGTTAACCGCTCAAATGAGCACAATGAACGAGGTGAAGGTCTGGAAGGGAGTTCCATCTGATGTACAGCTTAAGACGTACCTGAACAAGCTGCAGAAGACAATGGAGCAACTCGCGTTCTCTGATCTGCAAGCACAGGCAATTCTCGATTTGCAGTTACGGAGATTGTCCGCGCTTGAGCGTCAGAAGATAACTGACGAGTACGAGAACATAATCAAACTCATCGCCGAGCTTGAGGAGATTCTTTCAAACGAGCGATCGCTGCGACAAGTTATCCATAAGGAACTGGAAGAAGTTAAGAAGGACTTTGGCGATGAGCGCCGTACTGAGATCGTCGACGAGGGTGTTGAACTTTCGATTGAAGACCTGATAGCTGACGAAGACGTGGCGATCACCGTCACAAACAGCGGCTACATCAAGCGCACTCCGATAACCACCTATTCCCGGCAAGGACGTGGTGGCAAAGGACGGTTTGGGGCAGCCGCAAAGAACGGCGACTTTGTTGAGCACCTGTTCATTGCGTCAACCCATG
Source organism: Acidobacteriota bacterium (assembly GCA_046734235.1). Lineage (GTDB taxonomy): Bacteria > Acidobacteriota > Blastocatellia > Pyrinomonadales > Pyrinomonadaceae > PSRF01. The sequence continues at coordinate 6,879 of JBKPQV010000121.1, read as the reverse complement.
CTTATCTAATGATCTTTACGGATGACGGCATGGTATACAAAATAAAAGTCCACGAAGTTCCCGATGCTGCAGCCTCTGCGCGCGGTAAGGCGGTTGTGAATCTCATCAATATTCCTTCCGATCGAAGACTCGCCGGCGTGGTACCAGTGAAAGAATTTTCAGAAGGGCGCTATGTGGTGATGGTTACGCGAAAAGGCGTGATCAAGAAGACTTCGCTGGCGGAGTATCAGAACATTCGCTCAAACGGAATTATTGCGATAAACGTTGACGATGGCGATCGATTACTCGACGTTATCTTGACGGATGGAACGAAGCGCATCTTTATCGCTACACACAACGGATTGGCGATTCGGTTTGATGAGAAGAATGCTCGTCCTATGGGCAGAGCCACTCGCGGAACGCGCGGTATCGACCTCAGGAAGGACGACTTTGTTGTCTCAGTGTGTGCGGTATCGGCGGAAGACACGGAGCGGATGCTTTCTGTGTCTGAACAGGGTTATGGTAAACAAACTCCGATAACAACTTATCGGCTGCAATCACGCGGCGGTAAGGGAGTTATCAACATGAAGACAACTGAAAAGACCGGCAAGGTCGTTGCGGTGTTTCCTGTTGAAGACGAAGCGGAGATCATGATCATCACTCAACAAGGCAAACTGATCAGATTAGAAGCTGCGGATATTCGAAAGACTGGTCGCAGCGCACAGGGAGTTCGCTTGATCAAGACGGATGCCTCCGACAAGGTGACCAGCGCATCACTGGTTGAACCATCAGCAGAGGACGAATTGGAAGAGTCACCAGCGTAAACCGAGGGGGTGGCCCTCCAGGCCACCCCTCATTACATGCGGGAACAAATCGTTCAAAAACTAAAGTTCCCCACGATTTGTTGAAATTGCAGCTCACTTCGCGGATCCATCTCTAGCTCAAGAGCCAGTCGAGTGTGTTCCTGACTTACCTTTTACAAGCAGGTAAGCTTCCTCTTTGTCACCAAGCATTGTGAGCCTTTGGCCGCATCTTGAGCAGAGGCTTACCTCGATCTTTAATCATACTTCTTCTAGATGAGCGGAATTGTTGGCCTAGTAAACTTTGACGGTGAACCAGTCGACGACAACACTCTGTCGCGCCTGACAGACTTTATGTCATACCGCGGGCCTGACGCTCAGAGATTCTGGATTGATGCTAACGTGGGACTGGGTCATTCGCTCCTCCGCACAACCGGGGAACAGGAACTCGAAGACCAGCCCCTTAGTCTTGATGGACACCGATGGTTAGTCGCCGATGCGCGAATCGATTCACGCTATGATTTGATCGAGAAACTTGCAGGTAAGCTAAACAGATCCACCACGCAAAGCCGCATCCCTACTGATGCTGAGCTGATTCTTCTGGCTTTTGAAGCTTGGGAAGAAAAGTGTATTGAACACTTAATCGGCGACTTCGCCTTTGCAATTTATGATAAGCGTTCAAGTTCTCTCTTTTGTGCACGCGACCACTTCGGTGTCAAACCATTCTTTTATGCTTATGATGATCAACATTTTCTATTCAGCAATACCTTAAACGTACTCCGCCTTTGTGAGCGCGTTTCCGACACGCTGAATGAAGTGGCGATTGGCGACTATCTTTTATTAGGTCTTAATCAGGATCTATCCTCAACTACTTTTCGTGATATCCAACGATTGCCGCCGGGGCACACCCTTTTAATTTCAAACAGCGTTCTAAAAACGCGGCAGTTTTGGGCTCCAGCATCCAGACATAAAATAGATTATCGTGACTCGCAGTCGTATGTTGAACGGTTTGATGAGCTATTCAAAAGCGCTATCAGAGATCGGCTACGTACAAATCGTGTGTCCGTTTCGATGAGTGGGGGGCTCGACTCCACCAGTATTGCCTATATAGCTCGCTCTAACCTGAAGGAGGGTGGCCAGCCTCGTGCCTACTCGATCGTTTATGACAGCCTGATTTCTGACGATGAGCGACATTACGCCGAAGCTGCGGCTCAACATATTGGCATTTCTCTTACCCACATTAGTGCAGATCAGTTCGCGCTCTTCGACGCAATTCCTGAAGATATGAATCAGCCCGAACCTTTTCTGATTTCACCGTTAAGCGGGCAATTCTTTCGTTTGTTGCGACTCTGTGCTGAGAATGGTCGAGTTGCTCTAACGGGGTACGATGGAGATGCCCTAATGAATGAGCGCGAAAGAACTTACTTTTTCAGGGCAGCGAAACGGCTCCAACTAAAAAAGCTCATAACAGGCTTGGGTTTGTTTATCGCTGCACAAAAACGACTGCCGAGGCTTGGCATTCGAACAGGTTTCAAACAAATGGCTGGTAAACCAAATGCCGATAGTTTTTACCCTGACTGGATAGATGAAGCGTTTGCAAAGCGAATAAATCTGAGGGAGCGATTGAAGGAGCTCCCTACTTCAAAGACAGACACAGAAGCGCGACCTGATGCCGTTCGAATGTTGACTACAAAGGTTTGGGCACCTCTCTTTGAAGGCTATGATCCGGGAGCTACAAAACTATCGTTAGAGTTCCGTCACCCATATATTGATTTGCGCCTCGTGGAGTATTTACTGTCAATTCCGGCTGTACCATGGTGTGTAAACAAACATATCCTGCGCCGCGCAATGAGCACCAGACTGCCCGATCAAGTTTTAGATCGACCGAAAACACCACTTGGGGGTGATCCTGCTCTTCAATTAAGTCAACGCGCTAGTGTAAGATGGCTCGACGATTTTGAGGTCAGCGAACAACTGAAGTGTTTCGTCAACCTTGATCGTCGACACTCGATCGCGGAAGAAAAGACGCCCGACGGTGTTTGGTCTAATCTCCGAGTGGTTGCTTTAAACTATTGGCTCTCTAATTCGTGGAAGCTCGCTAGCCCAGATTGAATAGTTGGAGAACTTCGGATGGAAGGTAAACCCGAAACTATTGGACAAGTGCTGGATATCAAAAAGCCGTATCATCATCCAGAAGTAATTGTTTACGGAGATATTCGCGAAATCAGCAGAAACGCCGGATCCAAAGGTGCTGTGGATGGTGGGGGTGGCGCGGCCGCGGGACCAAAAACAGGTACCTAATCTGTTTACCGATCCCCTTCACGCTAAAAATAATTCAACTGAGAATTTTCCCAAGTTTGTTTGTAGGTGGTGGCCTTCCGGGGCTACCTCTGGGTTAGATCAGAAACTTACATAAGTTCCAATGCTAAAATTGGGGTGCCTACGGAAGCCACCTCTACAATTGTTTTAGCGCTCTCCTTCGACCCAGATCTCACCATCCTGGAATACTTCTTTTTTCCAGATGGGTACGGTTCGTTTGAGTTCCTTGATTATCCATTCACAAGCTTCAAACGCAGCTCGCCGGTGAGGGGCGCTTACCGCTATTACTACGCTCGTCTCGCCGATCTCTAAGCGGCCTATTCGATGCACAATTCCGACGTGCGCAATTTCAAAACGTTTGTGAGCTTCTGAACCAAGCTTCTGCATTTCGGCGAGTGCCATCGCGTCGTAAGCTTCGTAAATTAAATAGTCAGTTTCTCTCGATCCAGTCCACTTGCGCGCGTATCCATCGAGCGTGACGGTTGCGCCGCATTCCGGAAGCACAACACGACGAGCAACGGCTCCCACATCGATGGCCTCAGTAGTCAGCTCAAAGAAATCCAGAGGACAACGATAGTCGCAAATAGTTTCAGCGCCCCCGCTTACCGGGGGGAACACGGCCACTTCGTCATTGTTCCTAATTTCAGTGTCTGCGTTTGCGTATTCCTGGTTTACAGCAAACAGAAGTGATCGGCCAAAGCGATGCAAATCCGGAAATCTTCCAAACAACACTTCGGTTGCATCCCTTAACCTGGCGGGAGCGGGGACTACTAAATCAAGTGAATTTGAACCTACAACATCCCTGGCAGATCCAAAGAAAAGCACCCGACACTGTATCTCGTTATTTGCCGATTCGTTCATTCAATGTCGATTTTCTTCCCGCTGTGTCCGTTACCTTTAGCGAGTTCATGAATGCGGGCACGTTCTTCGTATCCGGTTACTGCCCTATTAAGCATGCCTCTAAGCCGTTCGAGCCGTTCTGAGGTAGAGCGCAACTCAAGCAACTCTTGTTTTATTTCCGCTTCGACTTCCATCGCTGCGGCTACCAGGAATGATAAACGCTGCGGTTCCGTGTCCGAGATATCGGGTAGGTTTAGACGTTCGTCATTGATAGTCCTTACTGCCCTTGCGATTCGCGTGAATGTTTCGGCGACCTCAGTCGCGGCCTTCCCCAAATCCCTTTCAGTCTCAAGTTCGTCTTCAAAGAAGTTTACGCGGGCGACAATATATGGATCACCACGTTCGACATATGCCTCTATTCGATATCTGACAACACCGATAGTGAGAATATTTGAACGTCCATCGGGGAACGTCTGCGTTTCAGTCACTTCTGCAACACAACCCACTTGTCCTACCGCGGGGAGTTCACGTTCTGAGGTGGTTGAATCAAAATAAGCAAGCCCAAACAAATTGTTTGTGCTGCGAATGTCGTCCAATAATTGCCTGTATCTGGGCTCGAAGATGTGCAGCGGTAGCGGTACGCCAGGAAAGAGCACAACCGGCAATGGAAACAGTGGGAGTTCAGTGACTCCCCTGACTTTATCAAGTCCTTCACTCATCTTAAAAGGCGGATTGCGAAATTCAATTGCGGAGTTTCTGAAGGCTATAGCAGAACCAGGAATTGCGCAAATTCGAAACTCAAAAAAGGAGGCCCTCGATTCTTAGAAGGGATTCGGAATCGAGGGCCTTAAGTGCACCTTCTGATGACGTGGGAATCATCTCCAGTGCGTAATCGATCGCGGTTTAGTGGGATGCGATCGAACTGTTCAAAGAATCTGAGCAATAAGTTCCAACCGGTGGACCGGTATGAGGCGGCAGATGGTAGCCAGCATTGCTTCAACCGCAAATGGCTTGTCGAAAAATCCGTCCGCTCCAGCGTCAAAACATGCCTTTTGGACCTCAGTTTCGTCGTTTGAACTCATTATGAGAACCCGCGAATTCGGGAGGTTTCCCTTGATGAATTCGAGTAACTGCAGACCAACAATGGGAGTGTCTTCTGCTGGCGGCATCTGTAAATCGAGAATCGAGACATCTGGTTTATAAAACGTCGCTCGTCGAATTGCCGTCTTCAAATCATTGGCTGTTATCACATCGTATTCACCTGCAAGGGTCCAATACAGCTGTTGCGTGATAGCCTCGTCATCATCAACAACGAGGATTCTGGGCTTCATTTCATAGATCTCCTTACTTCTGGTCTTGAAGGATTTGCAATGCGCGTTCCTTAAGACGCTGATTTAGAAAACCCCGACAATCAAAGGGGTTACAGGAAATGCCTGGTTCGTAGCGTGTCGACTATGGGGGACAGTCCGTCCTACAGGGTCTACAGTTGTAGACTAAGAGCATGGGAATATTTAAAAGGCGTGGGATTCTGTTAAGTTTGGTGAAATCCTTGTGTACCGATTCGTACTATCCCGATTAGCGCGCTGCTAAGGCTTCTTTGGCTTTAGTTTTGGAATTGGCGGTGCCCCATCGGAGGCTGGTTTTTCAGGTGGCGCGGCTTCGATCGGCGGCTTCTCAGGAGTCGTGGGTTCAGTCGACGGTAGATCCAGTTTTTGTTTGGATGGAGGCGGTGTGGCCCGTTCGTCATCTTCACCAACTTCATCAACCACTTTCAACTCGGCGCCAAACTTCTGGTAACTCCTGAATCGCACATCGTTGCGACTCTGCAGTACAAATCTAGGTTGGGCTGTGGTCATCAGGATCTCCGAGTGAAAAGGCAAAAGATATTTTCTCTCGTTAATATTGACCCAGTCGTAATCAATCAAGCTGCTTGCGGCAGTGATGGGAAATCCATTGGGAATCTCGGTCGCAATTTGTTCGAACCGCAGCACTCGATCAAGTTCTCGATCAATCCACATGCGACCTTGCGAGCCCGCAACTGTGCTAGCTCCTGTATCGCCTGCTGTCAGGGTAAGTTGCGATCGCTCCTTATGTACCAGGTATTCATAGACTACTGTGCGGCGACCCTGAATCGTATCGGTATCGACCATACGAAATTCTGTTTGCGATTCGGGTTTGAAGATATCGGCCAATGCAGAAATGTATTCCACGCCGCTCGACGTAGCACCCTTTACATATTTGCTGTAGTCCTTGCTCTCCTGAACATCCTCACCCGTTGGTACGCCATTCACAGTCAATAATTTGTACTGCTCACCTTGATTCGCACGGTAACCTACGGCAATCGACAGAGTGTCTTGTGGAATCCAATTGGTGGTTGTGCCATACGCAACTGATCTGCGAATGAGCTGTTTCACAATGAAGTCAGGCATTGCACCCGCCGCTGCCAAAGTAACGTTTCGAGTGCGCTCCAACAGTTCTCGTCCTTCAGTCTCTGAAGGCAGTGTAGAACCAACCGGATTGACTCGACGCCGTTCAGCTTCTTCGAGAGTACGTCGCAATAACGCATCGTTTCCGCTCTTGGTGGCAACCAGTGAACGCATGCCATCAGTAAGCGGGAATCCGATACCTCGCTTCCTGATCTCTTCAATCAATTCGTCACGTTTTTCGGGGTAACGAGGCAATTGATATAGCCAGGAGACTATCTCTTTACTTGTCAGTGGTTGTTGAGTTTGGGCGGATGCTCTGGGCGAAAAGCCCAAAAACATGAACAGAATTAAGAAAACCAGAACAGAATTACGGATCAAACTCATCTGGGAGAACCTTCAGGAAAACAAAATGACGCCATTAGACAGATTTCCGATGGATTTGGGGCTATCGGTGGTTGCCTTGACGAGCTTAGCTTAACGTAACCTTTGCATTTCTCGAAACCGCGGGAAGGCCT